>CAYWHE010000008.1:0-37459 GCA_964458125.1 uncultured Flavobacteriaceae bacterium
GTTCACCGCAGCAACCTTTAACTGCCTCAGAAGGTGTGAAAGAACAGGAAATCACTTTTGAAGAAATCAAAGTCAAATAAATGTTTAACCATGGAACCTCATTATTATCAAGTACGCGCCAACTGGGAGCACGACCGAATCGGAACGCTTTCATCCAGTGAACTGGCCACCTCCTTCAGCGTGGCTACTCCCCCGCCTTTTCCTGGCGGGATATCAGGGATCTGGTCGCCGGAGCACCTGCTGACCGCATCCGTCAACAGTTGCCTGATGACTACTTTCCTGGCCATTGCTGAAAATTCAAAACTGGAATATGTCCGGTTTTCCTGCGATGCCAAAGGCAAACTGGAACAGGTTGAGGGCAAATACCTGATGACAGAAATTCACCTGTTCGCCGAACTTGAAATTAAAAATGAATCGGACCGGGAGCGGGCGGAACGAATTCTACAGAAATCGGAAGCGGCCTGCCTGATCAGTAATTCGATCAAATCCAAAACCATTCTGAAAACCAATATAACTTGTAAATCCTATGCCTGATACCTTTAGCGATATTATCAACAGCGACAAACCCACCCTCGTGGATTTTTATGCCGAATGGTGCGGTCCCTGCAAGATGATGAAACCCATTCTCGAAGATCTCAAGTCCTCGATCGGAGAAAAAGCCAAAATCATCAAGATCGATGTGGACAAGAATCCCCAGGTATCCATGGCCTATCAGATACAGGGCGTACCCACACTGATGCTCTTTCAAAAGGGGCAGATCAAATGGAGACAGGCGGGTGTGGTTCCGGTTGATCAGTTGCAAAAGGTGATTGAACAATATTCCGTTTCACGTTAAAAAGCGAGGTTCTCTTTTGGAAAAATTTGACCGTAAGGAACACTGGGAACGGATTTATCAAAGCCGGAAACTTCAAGAGGTAAGCTGGTATCAGCCTGTTCCGGTTACTTCACTGGAGATCATCAGCACCCAACACCTGCCCCTCACGGCCAGGATCATAGATATAGGCGGAGGTGACAGTTTGCTGGCGGATCACTTGCTGGACCTGGGCTACAGGGATATTACGGTGCTGGATATTTCTGCTGCGGCCCTGAAACGTGCACAGGAACGCCTTGGCGAAAGGTCAGGACTTGTCAAATGGATTGAATCCGATGTGACTGCATTCCGGCCGATTGAAACTTATGACCTTTGGCATGACCGTGCCGCCTTCCATTTTTTAAAAGATGATGAGGAAATTGACCGGTATCTGCTGGTTGCCACCCAAAGCCTGAAACAAAACGGAATACTGGTCCTCGGAACGTTTTCAGAGGAAGGACCGCTTAAATGCAGCGGATTGGAAATCCGTCAATACACTGAAACCTCCATGACTGAACGACTGAAGAAACTTTTCGGTAAAATCAGGTGCGTCACCGCAGAACACCTGACCCCGGCCAATGCCATTCAGCATTTTATTTTTTGCAGTTTCCGCAAACTGGCTGCATGATAATTTCCGTCGTGATGAAGCTTAACAGGTTCGAGGACTTGTTGACTGCCAATCCTATGAATTGAACTCCTCCTGAAGGCTGATGAATATCATGAAGAATTTACGAAACTCCCGGTATCTTTGTATGGTTTGCTGAATAGTCCCCATGGTCATATGAAAACAGCCCTATCGGTATTTTTACTCGTTTCGTTTACAGGCAGCCTATTTCACCTGGATGAGGTTGCCAAAATACCGGTATTGATAAATCATTTTAATGCATACTGTGCATCCGGTCAGGATAAATCTTTCCGTACTTTTTTAGCGGTGCATTACCTGCAGGCGGAAACCCATGAATTGCCGGCCCAGGATAATGCAGACAGGCGCCTGCCCTATAAATCCATTCAGCAAATGCATTTACCGCTTAGCATGCTCCATGAATCACCCGGCGAATTTCATTACTTTTCCGGTCCTCAAGACCGTTATCCGGATTTCAGTGCGGAGGAGAAACCCACCTGTTCCGCTTTCGGGATCTGGCAGCCTCCCAGGCTTGGATGATAATATTTGGGATTAATTTTGCCCGCTAATTTTTTTTGTTTAAATTCAATCGGAAAGAAAAATGAACTACACACATCTGCATTTATTACTCAATCACTTTCCTATAATAGGAACGCTGATTGCAACCCTGTTTTTGTTATACGGGAACATACGCAAAAACAGGGAAATGATCAACGGTGCCCTGGTGGCCATCGTAGCCATGGCTCTTGTTGCCATACCCGTTTTTCTCACCGGGGAACCGGCTGAGGACTCTGTTGAAAAGATTGCCGGGGTTACCAAATCCAGCATAGAAGAACATGAGGAGGCCGGTGAACTGGCCCTCTGGTTCATGGAGCTGGCCGGGGTCATGGCCCTGCTGTCACTGATTTTTACATACCTGAAACAATCCTTTGTTGTGCTCTCCATCCGCCTCACCTGGATTCTCTCCATCGCAGCCTTCCTCCTGATGGCCAGGACAGGCTATATAGGCGGAAAAATACGCCATACGGAAATTGACAATCCTGCCGCTGTCACTCCCAACACTGGTGAGGCAGAGGATGGAGACGATGATTAACAGGATTGGCCGAAAACCCGGCTGTTCCAGGATAATTCTATCTAATGGCAGCCGGGCTATCACCTGATCTATCGGAACACTTCAATCTGAATTCTTTTATTCCTCCAGAAGAAATAATCACCCGCAATAAAAAGGTACCTGGTTCAACGGATTATTTCCTGATGGTCCCGGCTAACAAATAATGTTTATGAAACGCTTACATCATTTCCCTGTCTTTTTCCTGTTGCCTCTTTCAGTTTTCTGGTCTGCGGCCGTTTTTTCCCAATGTTCGGTGACCATACAGCCTCCGGGCCCGCTTGCATTATGCGAGGGAGATTCCGTTATCCTGACGGCCCTTTCAACAGGAAGCAGCTCCATCATCGATCAGTCCCAGTTAAACAGTAATGCAGGCACCAGCGCCCGGAACCTGCCGGGTTATTCCCATTGGCAGTCGTTTACGGCAGGCCAGTCCGGAATACTGACCCAGCTTGACCTGGGATTCTTTAATTTCATCAGCGGAACAGGCACTCTTTCCTTTTACCAGGGAACTGGTACAGCAGGAATTCAGCTGAGTACACAAACGGTGACGGTTTCCTGTCCGGGAGGTAACTGCCTGCTTTCGTTTACGGTAAATGTTCCGGTAACGGCCGGACAGGCTTATACGCTTCATTTTATTCCCGGCCCCGGAATTCCCGATCCGTATGGCGTGCAGGTGGAAAACCCCGGAACCTACCCGGGAGGATATTTTACCATCGTGGATCCATCCGGGTCATACCCGACGGCATTTGATATGCTTTTTCAAACGCATGTAAGTCCTCCGGCTTATCTTCTGTGGTCGGACGGTTCCACACTTGGTACGGTAACTGTTCAGAGCGAAGGCTGGTATTCGGTGATAGTCACCGATTCGGCCGGCTGCACCGATACCGATTCCATTTTCGTAACCGTTCATGATCCCGATACTTCCGTACTTGTGGCCGGAAATATTCTTTCTTCGGTTGATTCGGGAGCCGCCTGGCAGTGGGTAGATTGCGCCAACGGATATGCCGTTATCCCGGGAGAAACAAACCAGTCCTTTCAACCGCTCACCGGAGGTTCCTTTGCCGTTGTTGTTACCGATAATGGCTGCAGTGATACCTCATCCTGTTATACCATGAACTTTAGCGGATTTCCGCTCGTATCACACCTTGTTCCTGTCCACATATTTCCAAATCCTTCCGATGACCTGTTTTATATCCCGGACCTGACGGGAAAGATGGAAGTTGCTGGAATATTCAACCTGTGGGGCCGCAAATTAAATTCCTGTATTATTCAAAAAACGGCAGGAGGATTTCAGATTCATGCCGGTTCCCTCCCCTGCGGAATATATGTATTATGGCTGAAAACAGGGGCATTCCTGCAACCTGTTCAAATCATCAGGAATTAATCATCAATTTTGGAGCAGGCGGATATCACTGTTCCAACAGGCCTGGAAAATGCTTCACTGGAGGAAATTTCGTGGGGATCTTTTCTTGCAGGATGAAGTTCTATATTTACAGGGAAAATAACAGATATGTCCAGTTACAACCTGACCGGTTTAACAACAGATGAAGTTGAACAAAACAGGTTGTGCTATGGAATAAACTCTGCTGAACCTGAAAGACGATTCAGGAATTTTTTCCTGGTCCGGGATGTGGTCACCGAACCGCTTTTCATTATGCTGGTCATGGCGGTTTTCATTTATTTTCTGTTGGGGGAATATACGGAAGGTGTCGTGATGATCCTGGCGCTTTTCTTTGTTTCAGGAATATCCCTGTACCAGGAAAACAGGAGCCGGAATGCCGTGAATGCATTGAAAAAGCTGACCAGCCCGCTTTGCAAGGTAATACGGGACGGCGAGCAGCGGGAAATTGATTCTGTGGAGCTGGTTCCCGGGGACCTGGTCCTGCTGGAGGACGGCAATATTGTGCCGGCCGATGCGCGAATTCTGGAGGCACATGATTGTACGGTGAACGAAAGTATCCTGACCGGTGAATCCCTCGCGGTGGAAAAATCCGGGAGGGATACGTTTAACCTTTTATTCCAGGGCACGATGCTGCTTTCAGGATCTTGTATCGGCACCGTAACGGCCACCGGAAAGGAGACGGCACTGGGAAAGATCGGTAAAAAGCTGGAAGAAATGGAGGTGGAAAAAACACCACTGCAGTTGCAGATCCGGCAGTTCGTCAGGTTCATGGTCCGGGTCGGGATGGTGGCATTCGTGGTGGTATGGGGATTCAATTCGTACCGGTCGGGAAGCATTCTGAACGGATTGCTGCACGGGCTGACGCTGGCCATGTCGGTGCTTCCTGAAGAAATCCCGGTGGCCTTCAGTACGTTCATGGCGCTGGGGGCTTACCGGCTTTATAAAATGAAGGTCATCGCACGAAGTCCCCAGACGGTGGAAACCCTGGGTGCCGCCACCGTGATCTGTACGGATAAAACGGGTACGCTGACTGAAAATGAAATGAAACTATCAGCCGTATACGAATTAAAGGGGCACCACCTGAATGATTTTTCAGCGGGGCAGCCGGTCCTGAACAAGGTGCTGGAATATGCCATGTGGGCCTCCGAACCCGTACCCTTCGACAGGATGGAGAAATCGCTGCACCTCTGGTATGAATCGCTGGCTGTTATGGATCAGCGGAACAGGTACCAGCTGGTTCATGAATATCCCCTCAGCGGCACTCATCCGGTGATGACCCACGTTTTTTCAGATTCGTCCGGGGATAGCATAATCGCCTGCAAAGGCGCTCTGGAATCACTCCTCAGGCAGTCGGTACTCACCCCGGAAGAAGCGGACCGGATCAAAGGAATCAACCTGGAACTGACCTCTAAAGGATACCGGGTACTCGCTGTGGCAAGGGGGAAAGGCGACATCCATCACCTTCCCTTATCCCATCAGGATATACCGGTTGAAATACTGGGATTGGTGGCCTTCCATGATCCGCCTAAGGAAAATATAAGGGAAACCCTGGAACATTTTTACAAAGCAGGCATCCAGGTAAAAATGATCACGGGTGATTTTTCCGAAACCGCACTATCCATTGCCCGGCAGGTCAACATGAAAATCAGCCCCAATCAGCTGACCGGGGACGAAGTGATGACCATGAACGATGAAGAACTAAGGCAAAAAGCAGGAGCGACAACCATCTTTGCCCGCATGTACCCGGAGGCCAAATTGCGTGTAGTGGAGGCGTTAAAAGCAAACGGGGAAGTGGTGGCTATGACCGGCGATGGCGTGAATGACGGACCTGCCCTGAAGGCAGCGCATATCGGCATTGCCATGGGAAAACGCGGCAGTGAAGTGGCCCGGAGCACGGCGGCGATCATATTATCGGATGATAACCTGGAACACATGGTTCAGGCAGTCATGCTGGGCAGGCGGATTTATGAAAACCTGAAAAAGGCCATCCGTTATATCATTTCCATTCACATCCCCATCGTGCTGATTGTCACCCTGCCACTATTAGCCTTCTGGAAATTCAAGGATTTCTTTTCTCCCATTCATGTTATTTTCCTGGAACTCATCATGGGCCCCACCTGCTCCATCATTTTTGAAAACGAACCGATTGAGGCCGATTCCATGAGCCGCAAACCCAGGAAAATGAGCAGTACCTTTTTCTCCCTGAGGGAACTTTCGATCAGCATGATTCAGGGACTTTTCATTACCGCATCCTGCCTCGGACTGGGTTATTACATGATGCACCAGGGATGCAGTGAAAGTAAAACAAGAACTTTCATTTACACGACTTTAATCCTGAGCAATATCTTCCTGACGCTGGTGAACCGCTCTTTCCGTTATCCGGTATGGGTGACCCTGGGTTATAAAAACAACCTGATTCCCCTGATCCTGTCGGTTTCCGCAGTTGTTTTAACGCTTTCCCTTTATTTACAGCCAGTACGGAATCTTTTTCAGTTCGAACTCCTCACCCCTGCCGACCTGTCCCTTTGCCTGTTGGCCGCCTTCGCCGGAGTATCCTGGGTGGAAGTTTTCAAATGGCTGAATAAGGGAGAAAAATTACGTTAAATCCTGCTCCCACCCTGGGAGCGGGGAAAAGTGCATTCAATCAGAACCCGCCATGATCTGCCTCATATAAAGCATCACCTGACCCGACTAATTTTGAAAAAAACAGAGCCATGTCACTCAACTTCGAAACCTATGCCCTGAAAGGAAATGAGTTTATCAGTCTCGTTTCACAGTTCCTTGAAATTCATGACCGGAACCGATCGGCCCGTATCGCACGATGCGTATTGCATGCTTTGCGGGACAGGCTGACGGTGGAAGAATCACTGCATTTTATTGCCCAGTTGCCCATGGCCCTGAAAGGCGTTTATGTGGACGGATGGTCGGTACCCTCCAAACACAACCATCCCAAAAGCCTGGAGGATTTCCTGGATCTGGTTTTAACAGAGGACGGAAAAACAGCGTGGAAGGATTTCTCCAGCGCTGAAGAAGTCCTGGAAGCGGTTGTTGCCGTTTTCAAAGCGCTTTCCTGCTACCTGACCAACGGTGAAATGGAAAAAATTATAACAGTCCTTCCGCCCTACCTGAAGGCATTTGTAAAGGAATGCCTGACGGCTTAATCCAGGTTTAACAGTCAACCGGCTTACTTAGCCGGTGAGGGAGTTGGATTTTGAGGTCAATCTCCAGCCCGCCTTTATTCCATGCCCTTCCTGGTCATCACGATTACCCGGACCAACGAAAAGGCCATCCTGATAAAGATGACATGCCAACGTAAACAGTTGAATGGTCAGTTCACAGTAAATACTCTTCTGATGATCAAATAAGGGATTAAGAGCACCCGAACCGGTAACCAGCCGGTCCAAAAGAAAGGGAAATGCCTGCTGCCATTTCCACTGTCGAAAGTTAAAAACGTTGTGAAGAAGGAATAGAGCAACTATGGCAAGTTCCGGCGGAATGCAGGAGAATACGATTGGTTGCTGATAAAAGATACATGCTGCAAGTCAGAAAGGTTGTGATTCTCTGCCATTGAAGTCAGTAATGGCCGAAAGAATCTGAATGATGTTAATCGGAATGCCGCAGATAAGCATCCTAAAACGATGATATCTAATACCGGCTGCGCATTATTTTTCCCGGTGATACCGCCGGAGCAATACAAACATATTGTACCTTTAACCTCTCCCAGAAAACAAATTCCATGGTGATACTGGTGCCAACTGATTTTTCTGAAAATGCCTTCCATGCCTTGAATTATGCGGTGGAAATAAACCGGCATTTGAACGGTAACATCGTTATCTTTCATGCCTATGAAGCACCCCAATATGCCGGTGAAGTCACCTTTGATATTCCATCTGCAGCAGAACTGAAACAAGCATCGCTGAATTCTATGCAGGCCCTTCTCGAAAGAGCGAGCCGGATGTATCCCGGAATCCATTTTCAAACGTCACTCGCCGAAGGCATGACCGTCGGGAGCATCATATCCATGGCCGAAAAACTGAAAGCCGGGCTTGTGGTGATGGGAACCACAGGTGCTTCCGGATTGAAAGAAATCCTCCTCGGCACACAAACTGAACTTGTGACAAGGGATTGCACCATTCCTGTTATGGCTATTCCTGCCCGGGCAAAATTAAAAATTCCCCACCGGGTCATTTATGCTACCGGGTTTCGCGAATCGGACCAGGCCCACCTGAAATGGTTGCTGGGTTTACTCAAGCCCTTCGGTTCAGAAATTATCCTGTTGCATGTTGCCGATGATGAAAGGAATAAAACCAACGACTATGCCCGCCTGTTTGATTTCATGGAAGGGCTGAAAAATCAAAACGCCGATACAAATCTTAACTTTAAGTTACTGGAAGGAGATGATGCTGTTCATGATCTGAACCTGTATGCCGAGGAAGTGCAGGCTGATCTGCTGGTGCTGAACAAACGTGACCGCCCGTTTTTCAAACGGCTTGTCAGCAGGAGCATCACAAAAAGGCTCGTTTATCACACCCATGTTCCGTTGCTGGTGGTTCATGATCAGCAGGAACGTTAAAACCATTTGCTCCACTTATCAAGTGAAAAAAAAGCCCGGTTAGAAACACACCGGGCCTTCACCTAAAAAGCAAAACTTAAAAAACAACCATCAGTTCAGGTCCAGAGTTCCTCTCCTGGCCTGTTCAGCTTCAATGGATTCGAATAAGGCCTGGAAGTTGCCTTTTCCGAATGACCGGGCTCCTTCACGCTGTATGATTTCAAAAAACAGCGTTGGCCGGTCTTCAACAGGTTTCGTAAATATCTGCAGGAGGTAACCATCCTCATCCCGGTCGACCATAATTCCCAGTTCTTTCAGAACCTTTAAATCCTGCTTGATTTTTCCCACGCGCTGTTCCACGGTATCGTAATAGGAACCAGGCACGTAAAGAAATTCGATTCCCCTGCTTCGCATTTCGGAAACCGTATGGATAATATCCGCGGTGGCCACTGCAATATGCTGGCATCCCGGTCCTTCATTAAACTCCAGGTACTCCTCAATCTGGGACTTTTTCTTTCCCAGTGCCGGTTCGTTGATGGGGAATTTTATCCTTCCGTTTCCATTGCTCATCACCTTGCTCATCAGGGCGGTATAAGCCGTTGAAATATCCTTGTCATCAAAGGTGATCAGGTTTTTAAAACCCATCACCTCCTCATAAAACCGGGCCCAGGTATTCATCTTTCCGAGTTCCACATTACCCACGCAATGATCCACATAGTCCAATCCGATTGGAGCTGGATTATAGGAGGATTCCCACTTCTCGAAACCGGGCAGAAAGATGCCGTGATAATTCTTCCGCTCCACAAAAAGATGAATGGTATCGCCATAAGTATGAATACCAGACAAAACCACTTCTCCGTCCTTGTCGAGTTCTGTCATGGGTTCCATATAGGACCTGGCCCTGCGAACCATGGTTTCCATATAAGCTCTTTCCGCATTGTCAACCGTAAAAGCAATCACCTTGACTCCATCGCCGTGCTTACTCAGGTACCCGGCCACCGGGGAGGCAGAAGATAACGGACTGGTGAGTACCAGTGTTATTTTGCCTTGTCTCACCACGTATGACGTCCGGTCCCTTAGCCCGGTTTCAAGGCCGGCATAGGCAAGCGATTGAAATCCAAAGGCGGTTTTGTAAAAATGTGCAGCCTGTTTGGCATTACCCACATAAAGTTCAATGTAATCGGTTCCGGCCAGGGTCAGGAATTCCTTATCCTGATTTTCTACGGGTTTGGTTTTTTGCATCGTTTCCATGAAATAATTATTGTTGATTAAGCTTGTTCGACTTCTTTTTTTTCCCTTGATGAGTCATTCGCCCATGACCGGTAGTACTCCGGCAAAGCCAGTTCCAGGGCTGTTTCGGTAATCATGACCGGGTGAAAGGGATCGATCATCACGGCCAGTTCATTGGTTTCCTTCTGACCAATGCTTCTTTCGATCGCCCCCGGGTGCGGACCATGGGGAATGCCGGCGGGATGCAGCGTGAGCTGACCCTTCTGAATATTATTTCGACTCATGAAGTTTCCTTCCACGTAATACAGGATCTCATCCGAATCAATGTTGCTGTGATGATACGGCGCCGGTATAGCCTGGGGATGATAATCAAAAAGCCGGGGTACAAATGAACAGATCACCACGTTGCGTCCTTCAAATGTCTGGTGAACGGGAGGGGGCATATGGATACGGCCGGTAATGGGTTCAAAATTCCTGATGTTAAAGGCATAGGGAAAGTGATAGCCGTCCCATCCCACTACATCGAAAGGATGATTTTCATACAGGTATGGAAAAATGGTTCCTTTCTTTTTGATCATGACGGGAAATTCACCTTCTTCCCGGTGAGTTTCCAGATTGGAGGGGCTGACAATATCACGTTCACAAAAGGGAGCGTGTTCCAGCATTTGCCCGAAATCATTGCGGTAACGCCTGGGGGTCAGCATTGGTCCGAAGGATTCCACAAACAGGAAGCGGTTATCCGCATGATCGGGCTCGAGTTTATAAACAGTGCCTCTTGGTATGATCAGATAATCGCCGTATTCAAAGGGTACGGAACCAAACATGGTCCGGAGTGTACCGGAACCCTTGTGCACAAAAATCAATTCATCGGCATCGGCATTTTTAAAGTAATAGGATGAAGCTGCCATAGGCGCTGCCAGCCCGATTTCCACATCGGCATTGACGAACAGTGTTTTGCGGCTTTGGATATAATCTTCATGGGGAGGAATGTCAAACCCCAGGAAACTCATGCTCCGCATATTGTTTTCCACCGCCACCTTTGGTTTTACGGAATAAGGCGTACCCACCTGGTGCACCCGGGTGGGCGGAAAAACGTGGTATACCAGCGAACTCATCCCGCTGAAGCCCTGGGTTCCAACCAATTCTTCCTGGTAAAGTCCCCCGTTGGGTTTTCGGAAAATAACATGTCGTTTGGATGGAACCTGTCCAACCCTCTGATAAAATGGCATCTTTCTATTTTATATTTTGATCAAAGAAACAGCATGCCGGCGGGGCGCGAAATGACGCACGTCACCTGGATACTAATTAATAAATGAAGTTGAACAGTTTTGATCAATTAAATATCAGCTGATTCAGTTGATTACAGGACCGTTCATGCCGGTTTTCAGCCACATTTGGTATGCCCGCAACTCTTGCATTTGAGGCATCCTTCTTCGTAGATGAGTCCTTCCGGATCATGGCATTCGGTACAGATGCGGTCTACGGCTGCCGAACCATCCGGGATAAAGGATTTCAGCGCCCTGACGACACCGGCCTTCCAGGTGTTGATGTTTTCACTATACAGATGCAGATCATCAATCAGGTGAACCACCTGAGGCAAGGGCATGTTATAACGCAGTACACCGGAGATCAGTTTGGCGTAATTCCAGAATTCCTTATTGAATGAACGGGAGAGTCCCTCGATGGTAACCCGGAAGCCTTCCTTATCCATGTACTGGAAATCGTAGCGGGATTTTGCTCCCTGTATTTTATTTTTGATGATCCATCCCTTTTCCACCCATGCCGGTATACTGAATGCATCTTCCGCCTTGCCGGTAAATACTTCGTATGGTTTTTCATTCACCAGACCGACATAGGCAATCCATTTTTCCTCCGCATTATTAAACCTCACCACAGCGGCCTCCAGCATTTTGGGCCTGGATGGAGATCCATTGACAGACTGAATTCCGGTCCCGGTTTTCTTTTGCTTTTTTTCCGCAATCAGTACCCCGCTCCTGGACCCGTCCCGGTATACCGTTATGCCTTTCAGACCCTTTTTCCAGGCGTCTTTATAAATGGCACCGACCTGTTCCGGGGACACCTCGGCGGCCAGGTTGATGGTTGAACTGATGGAATGCGTGGTATATTTCTGAACCACGGCCTGCATGCGTATGCGATTTTCCCAGCTGATTTCCGCAGCCGTACTTCCGGCATAGGGGCTCAGATCCGGATCGGCGCTCCCCGTGGTTTCCATCCATTGGGCAAATTTGGGATGATTGACCGTAAACTCCTGCCACCGGTCGCCCATGGAATCGATGAAATCGATTTTCACATGTTGCTGGTCACTGCCGATTTTTCTTCTCCTTTTGTAGGAAAGCATAAATACGGGTTCAATTCCGGAAGAAGTCCGTGCAAGCAAACTGATGGAACCGGCAGGAGCCACGGTACTGATGGAAATGTTCCTGCGCCCAAATTCCATCATTCGCTTGTAAACAACGGGCATTTCCCTTTCCATCATCTGCACAAAAGCGGATGTTTTTTCCACGTCCGGATCAAACCCTTCAAAGGTACCACGTTCCAGGGCCATGTCGATGCTGCTGTCAAATTCCGCTTCGCATTTGCAGTGCATGATCTTTTCGGTCATCTGCAGGGCCTCTTCCGAATCATACCTGAGGTTTAAGGAAGCCAGTGTATCGCCCAGTGCCGTAAAACCCAGACCGGTGCGTCTTCCTTTCTTACCTGCATCGTATAACAGTTTCCATGTACGCAATTCAACATCCTTGATATAGCCGGGTTCCGGGTCCGATTCGATTTTGGTTAAGATGCGTTCAATGGCTTCCAGTTCCAGGTCAACCAGGTCATCCATGAGACGCTGGGCTTCATAAGTAACCTGGTAAAATTTTTTAAAATCAAACCCGGGATCTTCCTGAAATGGCCGTATTACAAACTCGGACAGGTTCAGTGAAATGAGCCTGCAACTGTCACCACCCTGCATGGCAATCTCGGAACAAGGGTTGGTGGACGTATTTTTAAATCCAGGGTATACCGAGGAGGTGGAATAATCATGCTGCCGGTCCCAGAATATGATGCCGGGTTCAGCCGTCTGATGCGCGCAACGGATGATCAAATCCCACAATTCGACGGCTTTTACCTTTTTGGTATAAACCGGATTTACGGCATCAACGGGAAAGCGGAGGATGAAATCCCCCTTTTTCTCCACCGCTTCCATAAATTCATCGGAAAGTTTAACCGAAATGTTTGCTCCCGTTACTTTTTGAAGATCCTGTTTGATGGAAATAAATTGCTCAATATCCGGATGAGCCACATCCATCGTAATCATCAGCGCCCCTCTCCGTCCATTCTGCGCCACTTCCCGAGTAGTTGCAGAAAAGCGCTCCATGAACGAAACGGCACCCGTTGAGGTCCGCGCGGCATTGGAAACCTGCATGCCTTCCGGCCTTACCGTGGACAGATCCAGACCGGCTCCGCAACGCCTTTTGAACAACTGGGCCAGTTGCTGGTCGGCAAAGAAAATGCCTCCGTACGAATCATGCAGCTCGGGCAGTACGATGCAGTTGGAAAGGGAAGCAATTACGTTGGGATTGCCCAGCGCAGCCATCACACTTCCCTGCGGTATCACGTAACGGAAGTGGTCCAGGAATGAAAATATTTTTTCCTCATCCAGGCTATCCCTGATTTGCCCATACGAAGAACGTTTTACAGAATGGCCATTCAGGTTTTTCAGGTGATCATATTTGTTTTCAATCCGCTGGAATTCCCTGGCCATTCTCCGATGCATATCAGCAGGCGTTAATTCCAGGCAGTTTCCATCCCTGTCCTTCATCGCATATTTATTGATCCAGGTAGTGGCGGCCAGGTCATCCCCGTTAAAATACTTCAGTGAAGCGGCAAGGACCTCTTCGGGCTTCATGACCTGCTGCCGGGACTCTGTAAGTGTCAATGGTTCAGCTGTAGTGGTTTCCATAAATATTATTTTTTTGAGGATGCAATTTTAACGGGGTACTCCGGTTGCGAATATGAGATTGATCATGTGGTCCTCAATCTTTTCAACCCAGGCTGTTGAAAAGCCGGCCAGCCCGCCGTGTACCTGTCAAATTATGGTCCATGTTGTTCCCCATGCACGACCATTCAGGGAAACTGGAAAGTGCCGGGAAATTTTGAAGGAATAACGGGGGCTTAAGAACCGGGGTGTTTTACAGGACGGGTGAAGGCATCCCCTTACATGATTTAAATCATATAAATTTGACAGGCCGTTGCCGTACTTGGCATCCTGATTTCTACGCTATGCAGGTAACAGAAAAACACACCTCCCGTCTGATTTTGCATCAATCTCTTTCCTGGATTGCACGGCATTATCCGTCCAGTATTCCCTTCTTTGAATTCCATGGCATGGATTACAGTTGTCATGGAAAACAGACCTTTGAAGAAGCCTGCAGGGAAGCCGGGTATCCTGAAGATAACCTCGTGGACGCTCTCAGAAAGGCAGCCCGGACCAAAACCGGCATTTCCAGCCACTTTGATCCGGAACAGGCCGGAGCCGGAGAACTGATCCGTTTCATTCTGGATACCCATCATGAATATATTTACAGCCGGGTTCCTCTCCTGGAGAATCAGCTGCAAAAATCAGTTGCCAGATTCGGGGACCGTTTTCCCGAACTTGTTTCCGTTTCCAGGTTGTTCGATGAATTGAAGGAGGAACTCGATCAGCACCTGATGAAGGAGGAGGTCATGTTGTTTCCTTATATCATCCGGCTTGAACAGGCCATACGAGAACCTGCTGAGGATGCGCCTCCCTCCTCGCCCTTCATTTCACGACCCATCCGGATGATGGAATACGAACACGAAAGTACCGGGGAAATTCTGAATGAAATCCGGTACCTGACCAGGAAGTACACGGTCCCTGATGATGCCAGCCGGGAAATTCAACAAATCTACAGTGAACTGCAGGAATTGGAGCAGGATATTCACCGTCATGTTCATCTTGAAAACAACATCCTTTTCCCAAAAGCTACTGAACTGGAAAAGTTGTACTTAATAGAAAGTGGCAAACAGACCATAACCCCATGAAGGATATCAAGGTGTTTCTTTTTTTCAGTTTAATCTGCCTTTTCCTTTGCTATACGGCTTATGTTTATACGGCAGGAACAGCAACCCGTTTGGATCATACCTTGACTGGAAAAGCGGCCAGGGGAAAACTCATCTTCCAGGAAAAAAACTGCATTGCCTGTCATCAGTTATATGGACTGGGCGGATACCTGGGGCCTGAATTGACCACGGTTATTTCGGCCAGGGGAAAAGGCAGGGATTATGCCTTTGCCTTCATCCGCTCCGGAACGGTTCGCATGCCCGACTTTAAACTCTCCCATGAGGAGGTGGATTGCCTGGTGGAATATCTTATCTTTGTGGACCGGACAGCCATAACGTATAAAAATTCGCAGGAGACTTTACTGACAGTCAGATGAATGGTACCGTCATCCCTTTCCGTTTTCTTGCCGTTTCCCTGGTATGGCTGTTGGCCGGTTCGGTAATCGGAGTTCTGGGTGCCATTCAATACCTGCTCCCGGAGTTTCTGCAGCATACTTTTTCCTTTCATAAAACCCGGCCGGTTCATGTCACGCTGGTGATTACGTGGATTTTTCACGCTGCAGCCGGTGGCATTTATTATTACCTTCCGGCGGTTTCAAGGCGAAACCTGTTTTCCGACAGGCTGGCGAACTGGCATTTCATACTGGCTCTGTCCTCCACCCTACTGATCATCATTTCCTTCCTGTCCGGACGTTTCGGGGGCAGGGAATACCTCGAATATCCACCGGCCATAGGACTATTGATATCCCTGTCGTGGTTGTTTTTCCTCATCAATTTTTTCCGGACCATCACCGGCAAAATGAAGGACTGGCCGGTTTACACCTGGATGTGGCTGACAGGCCTGATCTTTTTCCTGTTTACATATACGGAATCGTATTTATGGTTGTTTTCATTTTTTCGCAACGATGTGATTCGGGATATAACGGTTCAGTGGAAATCATTGGGTTCGATGGTCGGATCCTGGAATATGATGATTTACGGAACGGCCTTTTATGTCATGGAAAGGATTAGCGGAAACCTGAAGACCTCCCGTTCCCCGATCACCTTCTTCTTTTATTTCCTGGGCCTCACCAACCTGCTGTTCAACTGGGGGCATCACACCTATATTGTACCGGCAGCGCCCTGGATCAGGACTGTTTCATACCTCATTAGCATGACGGAACTCCTCATCCTTGGAAGTATCCTGTGGAACTGGAAAAAATCGATCCGGTCAGCCCGGCAGAACAGCCATTCCATACCCATGCGTTTCCTCGCTGCCGCAGACTTCTGGATCTTTCTGAATCTCGTTTTAGCAATTGCCATATCGGTTCCTGCCCTGAATCTCTATACCCACGGCACGCATATAACCGTAGCCCATGCCATGGGCGCCACCATTGGTATCAATACCATGATCCTGGCTGCATCCCTGTTTTTTATTCTCTCCAACGGAGATCCCGGTCACCCGTTTCATTTTACCGCACACCTGAAGGCCGGGTTCTGGCTGCTGCAGGCCGGCCTGTTCATCTTCTGGATCTCGCTGCTGGCCGCAGGAGTAATGAAGGCAACTGCCATGCAATTTAACTCGAGCGAGGGGTTTGCAGATACCTTTAACCGGACCATACCGGTATTTTATATTTTCCTTTTTTCCGGAATTATGCTGATGCTGGGCTTTTTTATGATTTTTATCATACCTCTGAACCGTTGCCTGAAATTAGCTGTTAAGAAATAAAAGTTGTCCGGCACATTGACCTGGATCATTGATTTGAGCGGCACCGAACATGTATCTTACCAACCAATTAACCAACCTATGAAAACCAGTTTAATTTACCTGATTTTACTGACTGCCCTGGTCGTGACCGGCTGCACCAGGGATAAAGAGGATGAATCCGTGTCCCCCGTCCAAAAGGAGGGTACTGTCCGCTTTTCCGTCAGTTATTCCGTTGACGGGCAGCCCCTGTTATTGGATACCCTCCTTTACCAGAATGAAGCAGGCAATCCCTATGAAGTTTCCCGGATCATCTATTATTTATCAGGCTTCACCTTTTTTCAAACAGACGGCAGTACTTACCATGCCGACCATGTTCAGTATATCGAGGCCGGTGTGGATTCCACCAATACGTTCAACATCAGTTCCATCCCCAATGGCACTTATTCCTCCCTGCAATTTTATATCGGTGTGGATTCGATCCGCAACATTCCCGGAGGACTTCCCGATACGTGGGAAAATTTAAATATGGAATGGCCTGTTTCCATGGGAGGCGGCTATCATTTTCTCAAGTTTGAAGGGTATTACACAGACACCTGTTGCAGCAATGGATTTGCCATGCATATTGGCCGTAATGAATGCCTGGTCACGGTGAACCATCCGGTTTCATTTGAAATGAAATCAAATGAAATACAGGTCAGCCTGAATATGAATGTCAATGAGTGGTTTAAAAATCCGCATACCTGGGATTTGAACACCGATGGCAATTATACCATGGGAAATTTACCGGCCATGCTTAAACTTGCTGAAAACGGAGCGGATGTCTTTAACCAGTAAAATCAGGATCATGAAACGATATTTCAAATACGGGTTGATGTTATTGCCGGTCCTCCTGTCCATTGGCGTAACTTCCTGCAAAAAAGATGACAGTCAACAAGAGGACAACAGTTCCTATACGCCAACACCCTATTGGATCCAGGTGCCGGCCGGCTTTCCGACTCCCGTCATCCCCGCCTCCAATCCCATGACTGTGGAAGGAATCGCGTTGGGCAGGAGTCTGTATTACGACCCGATTTTATCTTCCAACGGCTTAAGCTGTTCTTCCTGCCATGTCCGGGAAAAATCCTTTTCCACAGGGCTCTTCCTGACCGCCACGGGGGAACCCAAAAGCGTTCCTCCACATGTGAATCTGGCCTGGAACCCGGATTACAACTGGAACGGATCGGAACCTGTGCTGGACCACCTCTGTCTGGGAGATTTTGAACCCGAGTTTTTCAACACCAACCAGGACTCCCTCTATGCACGCCTTGCCGCCCATGCCAGTTATCCCGGCTTATTTTACCAGGCATTCGGGATTAAAAAAATCAACGAAGTGGGATACGGTGAACTGAAGCAATACATCGTTAATTCCATTTCCCAGTTCCTGCGTTCCATGATTTCGTCCAACTCCAGGTACGACCGGTTTATGCGCCATGAACTCATGTTAAACGAATCGGAAATGCGGGGTTATGCCATTTTCACAACGGAAAAAGGCGATTGCTTTCATTGCCATGGATCCGTGCTGGCCACGGATAACCTGTTCCACAATACGGGACTGGAAGAAACGCCTGCCGGTTATAACAGCGGACGATACCTGGTCACGCATAACAGTACCGATATTGGCAAATTCAGTTCGCCTACCATTCGCAATATTGAACTGACAGCCCCCTACATGCATGACGGCCGCTTTCAGACACTGGAAGAAGTGGTTGAGTTTTACAATTCCGGTGTTCACCGCAACTCCCCGAATATTGACCCGATCATGACCAAACCCGGAAAGGAATACGGCCTTGATCTGACCCCGCTTCAGAAAGACGACCTGGTCAATTTTCTCAAAACCTTTACAGACAGTTCCTTTATCCATAATCCGGCCTACCAGAAACCATTCTGAACAAGAAAATAATAAGTCCCGGATGAACCGGTCCTGTATTTAAAAAGTGGGGAATTTTGAAATGATTTCCCTTACAGCTTCCGGCTTGAGCAGTGCAATTCGTTTGGAGTCAATCCGGATCAGGCCTTCCTTGTTCATCAATGACATGGTACGGATCAGTTCTTCAATGGAACAACCGATGATTTCGGAAAGTTCCTTTCTTGAAATCTGAACATTTAAATAGTTCAGCCCTTCGGATTTCTTTATCCCGAAAACGTCACGCAGGTATAAAAGCGTATGGGCCATGCGTTGCCTGACGGTCATCTGGTTGGAGTATAATAATTTGTATTCTGCCTTTTTCATTTCATCAGCATAAACCATCAGCAGGTTCAGCGTAAGGGCATTGTTGCGATGGAGGGCATCCATAAAAAAACCGATCGGAATGAAGCAGATTCCGGAAACATCCATGGCAGCTGTGCTGATCGGATACAGCATATGATGACCAATACCCCGGTGTCCGATTATGCTGCCTGATCCGGCGAGTCTGACTATCTGCACGCGGTCCTCATTGCCCGTAATGTAAACTTTTACCTTGCCGGTATGAATAAAATAAATCCCGGAAACGGGCGTGCCCTGCCGTATGATCACCTCTCCTTTCTTATAAACCGTATAGGCCTTTTTCCTTGCCAGCATACGTTTGGTTATATCATTGGCGAACATATTGATGAAGCAGTTCCGGGATGTACAACCTGTACAGTAAGGCACTTCTGAATTCATATGTCAGTCATTTTTGTTAAATCGTGCTTCATTCCGTTAAAGATTTTTCTTCTTAAACTTCCGGATCGCCAGCCAGGCCGGAAAGACAAACCAGGATATTAAAATCAGGACTGCGAGTGTCATTCCTCCCGTGCTGCTGAAAAAATCCCTGAACAGCACCCCGGTATATCCCATAATGGCCGCAATATCAATCTCGAGGAGTATGAATACCCGGACCAGGTCAACCGGATTCAGGCAGGAAAGCAAAATCATGTAATTTTCAATGGGGTAATCAGAAAACTGGAACATGAGGAATAACACCAGTCCGTCATAGATCAGGGTAAAGTAAAACCAGAGGAGGATCGTCAACCCGATGCCTTTGGCTTTATCCTTCGTATACACGGCAGCCACCAGGGCGAAGGACGTAAAACAGGCCGTGAGCAGCATGCCGGACAACATAAAATACAGGCTTGTTTTGCCGGCTGAAAAAATGAACAGGGGAATTCCGATGCCGATGATCAGGGCAAGGCAAAGGGAACCCACCAGGCCGTAAAGGATGCATCGCATAATGGTTACGCGTTTGAGGGGCTGGGCCACCAGGAGCTCGATAAATTCCGCCGAATTGTAAAAATAGATGGTGGAGAATACGCCGCAGATCAAAGGTATGACGATCAGTTCAATGTTCAACAGGCTGATGATGGCCTTTTCGCCGGAATCGGAAATCTGGAAAATACTCAGACTGATCAGCAGCAGGGCAAGCGTATAACCCAGCACAATTTTATTGCGCAGAATATCGATGAATATATATTTAAGCAGTTTCAGCATGTTCCTGGTATCCCATTATCCTGGCAATGGCCCTGGCCAGTTTCAGTTCACCGGTTTCCTGCCGGATGAGTTCAATATCCTTATGGAAAGAAATTTGTCCATCCTGGAGAAATATAATTTCATCCACCAGGTCATCCAGGTCGCTGAGTACATGTGAAGTCACCAGGATGAGTTTGCCCTTTCGCTTTTCAGACCGGATTTTTTCCTTCAACAGCTCGGTAGAAACCGGGTCAAGCCCGGCGGTCGGTTCATCCAGGATGAGAATGGCCGGATCAAATAAAAAAGCCAGGCAGGCGCTTATTTTTTGCCGTGTACCTCCCGATAAGGTACCTAGCCTTTTTTCCGGAATGTCATCGATGCCAAACAGCTTCATCAGCGTGGTATCAACTTGTTCCCGATCCCTTTTACGCAGACCGAGGATCATGTTAAACAGCTGGTTGATGGTCATGTTTTCCGGATAACGGCCGATCTGGGGCATATAGCCGATCTGCTCCCGGTAACTCCACTTCCCGATGACGGAGGCGCCTTCCACGTAAATGGAGCCTTCATCCGGGATTACCAGTCCGAGCAGGGATTTGATCAGGGTGGTTTTACCCGAGGCATTCGGACCGATGAGGGCTATGCAACGGCTTTTTTCCAGAACCAGGTTCACCTTATTCAATACCATAAGTTTACCGAATTGCTTGGTTACGTTTTCAAAGCGAATCATCAGGACAAGTGTTTCATGAGTGGCTTATCATCTTTCAGATCTACAGGTGTCAGACCGGGGATGGCTTTTTCGGTCCGTTCCAGCAGCATGACCATAAAACTCCTGAACAGCATGATACTGTATGGCATGCGCTCCGCAATTACCGAGTACAGGCTGACCGGACGATAAGGAATGTCACCAATACCATCCCGGTTTGTATCATATCCTTCATATTTATCCCAGAAATTATATTCAAATTTATTCAGCACCAGGGATCCGTTCGTAGCTACATCAAAGGTATTTCTCAAAAAGGCATTATGCTCCACCTGTATAGCGGAGCAGCTGGCCTGAATCCGGAAGGCCCAGCCGTTAGATGAAAAAGTATTGTTTCTGACCAGAATCCTGCTTGTTCCTTCCATGTAAATGCCGATGGTATTGGCTGTAAAATTATTCCCCTCGACATGACTGTCTGAAATATCCTTCATCAGTATTCCATAGGAGGATTCTCCAAGGTTCCGGCTGAAGGTGTTCCCTTTCATCGTCACCTGGTGTGAATACATCACCGCAACCCCGGCCCCGTTGACCGTAAAAACATTCCCCGTATAGCTGTTCTGATGGGAAAACATGAAATGCAAACCATACCGGACGTTATCATGACTATTGTTCTGTCGAATCGTGGAGTTTGTGACAAACTCGAAGTAGATGCCATCCCGCTGTCCTTGTATATCATTCGAAGTGATGGTCATGGAATCGCATTTCCAGCAATGAATGCCGTTTCCCGACTGCAATTCGCTGAGCGCACCGGAATGAATCCTGTTATTGCTGATGATGCAGGAGACGGCATTGCTGCAATAAATTCCAAAAAAAACATGTTCAAGAACATTGTCTTCAATGCGGACATTGGAGGCGTTTTCAATCCGAATGCCACTGTATTCCTGAAGGTCTGATACTCCGACATTGATTATTTTAAATCCCCGGACAAGGCAACCGGAGGCACCAACAATGATGACCTGATTCCTGTTGTCCCCATCGAGTATTGTTCCCGGTGAGCCCAGCAGGCTTAGCCTTTTTCCGACATACAGGCTATTAATATGATAGTGTCCCGGTTTGAATTGAATGGTATCCCCCTCCCCTGCTTTTTGAATAATGCTGCTCAGCATAGCTGTGGATTTTGCAGGAAACACGTCCATAACCCTGGAACTGGCTTCAGAACCAAACCCTACAAACAAACATGCGCATAGTATGCATCTGAATATAACTTTCATAAGGGTAGCATTTGCCTATTTCAGGCCTGGAAAAGAGGACGAAGGTACTATTTTACCGCCATTTTTCTGAATATAATCCTCGGCTTCCTGTGCGGTTGCGAAGACGGCTTCATGTCCCTGCATGGGACCCGTAAGTGCATCCGAGTGAACGAGGAAAGACTCCCGGAGTGAAAGCAATTCGCCCTGCCCGTTAAAATTACAGCCGTAAATATCCCGTACTTCGCTGACCTGAAGTCCGCCGGATTCCAAAAACCGGCGTGCACAACTCAGGTCATCCAGGATATACACTTTTCCTTTTTTGGTGAGTATCTCCGCCGCAAAATGTTTATCCATAACCGTCATCTTGCAGAAACTGCAATCATCCTTGCCGAATGAAACCGGCCGGATACCGGATGTGCAGGCTGACAGGCCGGCCAGCAAGCCGGATAATGCGACTTTTCGCAGCATGCTGTTCACTTTTTCCGGGCTGCAAAAAATTCGGCTACGGTGATCCCGAACATCAGGAAACCGCTGCCGATAAAGAAAAATCCTCCGATATCGGGAAATGAAAATGCGCTGAAATTCAACATCTGTTTATACCCGATTAAGGGCGGCTGGTAAGCCTGGCCCGGTACCTGTATGGGGGCTGTAGGATCCAGGTTATGGCCATAACTGTATTCCCAGTAGTAAAAGTCAGCCATAAA
Source organism: uncultured Flavobacteriaceae bacterium (assembly GCA_964458125.1). GTDB lineage: Bacteria > Bacteroidota > Bacteroidia > AKYH767-A > OLB10 > CAYWHE01. The sequence continues at coordinate 22,663 of CAYWHE010000008.1, forward strand.
ATAACCCGAAAATATCAGAAACATGAGCATCCACAGATACAGCATGTTGCGCCTGTCCGAGATACCGGCAATCACGCCAAAGATGGAAAAAAAGATAAGCAATCCGGGCAACACTTTAAATTCAATAAACTCTTCTTCATGAAGCGTCTTCATCCCGATATAGTGATTGAGACCGTTTACCGTTTCGACATTCCCGCTCAGCTTACTGGCCCATATCTTCAATGATAATCCTTCCGGGTATTGCGGCGCTAAAAGATCAATTTTCCAGATGGGAAAAAAAAGCGATCCCAACAGTAATAAAGAGGAAATTATTACGGCCCATCTTTTCCATTTGCCGGTCATATGTGTTTTAAACATGAGTAGAACCTGGTTAAAAAACAGCCGGGAGACGCATGCCCCCCGACTGTCCTGATCAAATTAATTTTTCTTACCGGTACTGAACGAAAGCGGTACATTGCTTCCGGCGGGTGATACCCTGACATATCCTTGCATTTCCTGGTGAAGGGCGCTGCAAAAATCGGTACAATAAATAGGTACAATACCGATACGATCCGGAATCCATTTCAGGGTTGAAGTTTCACCCGGCATGACCAGCAATTCGGCATTGGCCGCTCCTTTTACCGCAAAACCGTGGGGCACATCCCAATCCTGTTCGAGGTTTGTGATATGAAAATAGACTTCATCCCCTAATTTTACACCTTCGATATTGTCAGGGGTAAAATGTGAACGTATAGCTGTCATGTATACATGCACCTTATTGCCTTCACGAACAACCTTGCTTTCCTTTTCACCTTTGGCAACATAGGGATTCATATTTTCCTCGATTTTATAAATTTTCTGGCTTCTTTTGGTGATCAGATCAGCCGGGCAGGCCTGGGCATAATGCGGCTCACCGATAGTCGGGAAGTCAAGAATCAATTGCATTTTATCCCCGGTTATATCATAAAGCTGGGCGCTCTGGGCCAGTTCAGGTCCGGTGGGTAAATATCTGTCCTTGGTGATTTTATTATAGGCAATCACGTATTTCCCGAATGGTTTCCGGCTATCCCCACCGGGAACACAAAGGTGACCAATGGAATAATAGGTCGGAACCCGGTCAAGCACTTTCAGGTCCTTGATGTTCCATTTTACAATTTCAGAGGATACAAAGAATGAGGTGTAAGCATTTCCTTTTCCGTCAAATTCGGTATGAAGAGGCCCGAGACCGGGCTTTTTTACTTCTCCGTAAAGGGCGGCTTCGTATTTAATCACCGGAATCCCGTCGTATTCCCCGTCGAATTGGTTGTCGGCAATGGCTTTCTGGATTTTGGTGAATGAAAATACAGGGATCAGTGCAGCCAGTTTTCCGCTGCCTACGATATACTCGCCGGTCGGATCCGTATCACAGCCATGAGGTGATTTCGGGCAGGGAATGAAATATACCATGTCCTTTAATTCCTTCGGATCGAGAACTAAAACCTCATTCAGTATTTCAGAAGTAGCCATCTGGGTTTTTTCATCCAATACATTGTGGGCATACTTCACGGATTTTTTCGTTCCCTTGCCTGCAGCCACATATTCTTCGGCCTTTTTCCAGTTTACAGCCATGATGAAATCCTTATCCTTCTGTGATGCGTTCACTTCCAGCAGGGTATTGGCCTTTTCCGAGTTGTAGCAGGAGAAGAAGAACCAGCCATGGGAAGGACCTTTTCCGGCGTGACTGAGATCAAAATCGATTGGGGGCAGCGACAATTGGAAAGCAATGTGCATGCGACCGGTGGTTTTGTCAACCCCGATAAAACTAATCGTACCTTTAAAATTTTCCCTATATGTATTGATGGGAATATCCAGATTATCCCCGACAGGGACACTAAAACGCGTTCCTGCAACCACATACTCGGTATTCTCCGTTATAAAAGGGGATGAGTGATTTCCGGCACTGTTTGGAAGTTCAATAATTTCATCGGTACGGAAAGTGGACAGGTTTATCCTTGCCACACGCGGAGTGTTGTTTCCGTTACCAAACAACCATCGTCCGTCCACCTCACCATTGGTTTGGGAGAGTTCGGTATGGTGCAGGTCATCCCATGGAATAAATCCATGAGCGGTATTCAGCATGGGCTTGGTTTCCTCGCTATATCCGTAACCGTTTTCAGGGTTGGTGGAAAATACGGGCACAACCTTCAGCAGGCGTCCGGAAGGAAGCCCATAAACAGACATCTGCCCGCTGAAGCCGCCGGAAACAAAATTATAAAACTCATCGTATTTGCCCGGTGCCACATAGGCTTTTTCCGCAGCATTTCCGGTTACCACCTGGGTTGCGCCCTTGGGTTTGCAACCCTGAAACAACACTGCAGCCATGGCCAGCAGCGCCATCGGTATAATGATTATTCTTTTCATAAATCAACTTGGATTAAATTAGGTTTATAGTATTATTTGACTCCGTCATTTTTTCTCATGAATTCGTAAACGCTCCTGGCATCCTCATCCGTCAGGTTCTGGTTGGGCATTCGAACCAGGCATTCTTCCAGCATGGCCTGGGCGGAAATATCCTTATTCAGCATTTCATCCACATTGGTCACAAAATTCATGACCCATTCAGCACTTCTCCGGGAGGTAACACCCTGCCAACCCGGACCGACCAGTTTTTCACCCGTCAGTTTGTGGCAGGCGCTGCATTTCAAATCATAAATCTTGGTTCCGCTTTCTGCCATGGCTACATCCAGGCCAGCACCCAACTCCACCTTGGTGAATTTGCCGATTCCTTTGGAGTCATCTGCTCCCGTGCTTTCCTTTTTTTCATCCGTGCCGTAAACCTGTTGGGCGTCATAAGATTCTGTTTTCTCTTCCGTCTTAGAACCCCCTCCCGAACAGGCTGCGAGGAGGGGAATAATGGCAATCAAAAAATAGTTTCGTTTCATAGGATTTGATTTTTTTAACGTGCCAAAGGTAGATAATTTACAGTTTATGAATATGCGATACATTAGTTCAAATCCTGACATAGATCATACCCCTCTTGCTTATAACCTGTTAATATTGCGTCCATAAATAACCAAACAACACCTTGCAATATGAAATCAAAAATGATGTATCCCTTCATGGCGCTGGCCGGGCTGGGATTTTTGGCATCCTGCAGCCAGGGCGGGCAGGAAAGTCAGCAAAATGCTCCGGCAACGGAAGCTGCTGCAACACCCTCGGGCGGCGGACAGGAAGCCGTCAACGATGAAATCTCCCAGCCCAATGTGGTTAAAGTTGCCATCGGATCCAAAGACCATACGACCCTGGTTAAAGCCGTACAGGCCGCCGATCTGGTGAATGCCCTGTCGAATAACGGGCCATTTACCGTGTTTGCCCCAACCAATGCTGCCTTTGATGCCCTGCCGGCCGGCACGGTAGAAGGACTGCTGAAGCCTGAGAAGAAGGATGCCCTGGCCGATATATTGCAGTATCACGTGGCAGTGGCCGTGCTGACGCTTGACAACCTGAGCGACGGACAGGTTTTGGGCATGGTGAACGGAGGAAATGCCACCATCCATATCAAGGACGGGAAATACATGATCAACGATGCCAATATAGTGGCTTCCGTACCCGCCTCCAATGGAATTGTACATGTCATTGACAAGGTCATCCTGCCCCCTTCCAATTAAGCAGCCTGAAGAGGTTTCGTTTTCAGTCTGATTTTTTTAAGCTTTTCTGGAACCTGCCGACTACACTCCGGCAGGTTTTTTATTGGGCCATGAAATAACGAAATTAAATTTCAGAGTCTCCAAAACCCAAGATAATCAATAAACCATGCGGACTCTGAAACGGGCTATGGAACAACTGTCAGTGTGACAACGGATTAATTTTTCCTTTAGGAATTGGAGTCGCTGGAAAAAAGTTTATTCCCCATCAGCAAAAAGACATGATCCTCAGATGATCTCAAAATGAGCCGTAAAATGTCGCAAAAAACGCGGTTCCCTGGTAATTTTTAATCCCCTTGATTTTTCTTTTTCGCGGAGAACGGCTTCAAATACTTCGATTACATAATCAATATGCGATTGCGTATATACCCTTCTGGGAATAGCCAGTCTGACCAGTTCCAGGGGAGCTGGGATCAGTTTTCCCTGTTCATCATACTTTCCAAACATGACCGAACCGATTTCCACGCAACGGATTCCCCCCAGCCGGTATAACTCGCATACCAAGGCCTGACCGGGGTATTGGCCGACGGGGATGTGGGGATACAACGCTTTGGCATCCACGTAGACGGCATGCCCGCCGATGGGATAAATCAAGGGCACACCGAGCGTCCGGATATGTTCCCCCAGATACTGGGTGCTTTTTATCCGGTACTGCAGGTATCCGGGATCAAAAACCTCTTCCAGCCCCACGGCAATGGCTTCCATATCCCGGCCGGAAAGGCCGCCGTAGGTGGCATAACCTTCCGTTATAATGAGCATCTGGGTACAGGCTTCGGCCAGGTCACTGTTGCGTACGGCAAGAAAACCGCCCATGTTAACAAGCGCATCCTTTTTTGCACTCATGATGGCGGCATCGGCCAGGGAAAACATTTCCTGGGCTATTTTCCGGAAAGTATATTCCTTATAGCCGGCTTCCCGTTCATGAATAAAGTAACTGTTTTCGGCAATCCGGCAGCAATCCAGGATAAACAGGATGCCATGCCTTTTACAAAAATCGCTGACCTCCCTGGCATTCTGCATACTCACGGGCTGGCCTCCTCCGCTGTTGTTGGTCACCGTTAAAATAACGCCTGCTATATTCCTGGCCCCGATCTTTTCGGTTAAAGCTGCCAGTTTCGTCATGTCCAGATTGCCCTTAAAGGGATAGGACGATGTGAAGTCATGCGCTTCGGGAACAGGAATATCCAGAGCCGTGGAGCCGCTGAATTCAATATTGGCCCGGGTTGTGTCGAAATGGGTATTGCTGATGAAATACCTGCCCTGGCCACCAAGATGGGAATACAATATCCGTTCGGCCGCCCTGCCCTGGTGGGTGGGTAGAATAAATGGCATGCCGGTAAGGTCATGTATGGCCTTTTCAAAACGGTCCCAGCTCCTGGCTCCGGCATAGGATTCATCCCCGTTCATCATGGCCGCCCACTGGTTGCTGCTCATGGCCGAAGTACCGCTGTCGGTGAGAAAATCAATCAGCACCTGTTCGGATTTAAGCAGGAAAGGATTGAAGTGGGCCTTCTTCAGATATTCCTCCCGCTGTGCCGGAGTGGTCATCTCAATGGGTTCAACCGATTTGATCCGGAAAGGCTCAATGATGGTTTGATAAGTCATAAGGTCTATTTTGTTTTCAATTGAATTGGATCAGGTTGTTTTGGACGAATGATTTCGTACTCCATGGGACCGGATTTTCTGCAGTTGCTGAAATAGTTTAATTTCTTCTGCAGAAAGTTTTTCAGGAAGCACAACCTCCACCTTCACATAAAGGTCTCCGGAAAGTTTCTCATTCCCGTAATGGGGCATGCCCATTCCCTTCATGCGAAGAACACGGCCGGTCTGGGTCTCCCGGGGTATTTCCATGCGGATGGCACCCTTCCAGGTCCTGACGGTTATTTTTCCGCCCAGCAGCAGGGTATACAAATCGGCCTGAACAGTGATGTACAGATCATTGTCCTTTCGTTCAAAATCAGGATGCGGCGGTATGTTGATATGAAGCAGGAGATCCCCGCCTAAGCCTTCCCGTGATCCGCGTCCACCGTAGCCCTTTAGCCGGATGACCTGCCCGTGCCGGGTTCCGGGTTTCAGCCGGATCCGGATCTTCTTCCCGTTCACCTCAAACTCACGGGCCACACCTGTGCAGGCCTCCTCCAGCGAAATAGTGATCTCGCCCTGGAAATCTTCTCCTTTGAAGTCCCTTTTTCTGCCCGCGGTTTTTTTTTGCCCGAACAGGGTTTCAAAAAAATCGGAAAAACCGGATTCATCAAACGACTCTTCACCCGTCCTGTTCCAGGCCTGTCTTCTTCCGTTTCCGCGGCCCGCCCACGAAGACCAGTCAAAATCCTCTGCACCTCGTCCCTGCTGCTGGTAATGCTTCCAGCTGTCGCCCAGTTCATCATACTTTTTCTTCTTGCCGGCGTCGCCCAATACATCATAGGCTTCATTCATCTGCTTGAATTTTTCCTCCGCCTCCTTATTGCCCGGGTTTTTATCGGGATGATATTTAACAGCCATTTTCCGGAAGGCCTTTTTAATTTCCTCCGGCGTGGCGCCTTTGGATACACCGAGTATGTTGTAATAATCTTTGAATTCCATCAGCCGCCATTCAAAATTTTCAACATCGATTTGCCGGGAATCATTTGGGATTCATCAGGAGCAAATATGATTGGGCTTAGCCTTTTTCTAAAAACCGCTTCCTGGATGGATAAACAGTCAGAAATACAGGAAACGATTGTTTCGATTTTGAAGCGTATTAAAATCCACATAAACAAAAACAGCCGGAAACGAATCCCGCTTCCGGCCGTGCCAGGTATGCCTTTCAAGATACCGTAATTTTTTTGGCGGCGGCTTTGGCTGCTTCCTCCCTTTTGGGAATGGTCAGGTTCAAAACGCCATCGGCATACCGTGCATTGATCATATCAGTATTGGCGGCAGCAGGCAGGGTAAAAGAACGGGAGAAGGACGAATAATTATATTCCCTTTTGGTATATCCCTTTTGTTCCTCTTTGCTTTCGTTTTCCTTTTCCGAACTGATGGTGATCAGGTCACCTTCCAGATTGATTTTAAAGTCTTCCCTTTTCATGCCGGGAACAGCCATTTCAATGGAGAAGTTGTCCTTGTTCTCCTTGATGTTCACTGCAGGAATGGTTTCCATCAGGTTGTCATTCCACCAGTCTCCGAAATTGGTGCGGTAGAATTTGTCAAGCATGCTGTTGAAAACAGCAGGTTTAATCAGGTTGCTGGTTTTTTCAATGGTTGTCATGATCTTGAATTTTTTAACTGTCAGACTGCTAATTTAATCGCGAATGATCTGAAATATTCAACTGTGCAAAACTATTTTACCCGGTTTGCTTTCACCATGATCTCTGTTTCAGAAAGAGATGATGAGCGTCAGGTTCAAGCCGGATTCAATCCTGCTGACAGTATTTTAATCGGAAAATTGGAATGATCCCATAGCAGGCAGCGGGTTTCACAACCCAAAAGAGTTCCCATTGAACTGGCCCGGAGGCCTGCCAGGACGGAAAATCGTCAGGCGCCTTCGGATAGCAGTCATTTTATCTCTTTAGGCCTGTTCCCTGTTGGCTGGTTTTACGTTTGGTTTCACTTCCCTGATGTCACTGAGCAAACGGGAAAGCTGCTCCATGCCCTTACTTTTATCAGCAATCAGTTTGAGAATGGCCAAAAAGGGAACAAAGAGCACCATACCGGCAGCGCCCCATAAAATACCTCCGACGAGAATGGCTATCAGGGTGGCCAGGGTATTGATGCTTAAGCGGGTGCTGACGGCCCATGGAAAAATCACATTGGCCTCCAGGTACTGCACGAAGGTAAAAATGGCAACCACGCCGATGGGGTACCAGACAGAATTATAGGTGATCCAGGAAACGGTTATCGGCAGCAGGGAACCGATGATTATGCCCACATATGGAATAAAGGTCAGGATGGCCACCAGGAAGCCGAACAGGATGGCATGCGGCACCCCAAGTAACAGTAAGCCTATACTATTCAGAACACCCACCACCAGGTACACCACCAGCATTCCCTTGATAAAATTATAATAGGTGTGTACGGTCTGGTGAAGGAGTTCCCGTATGACGGTCCGCTTATCCGGGGGGAACAAATTAAAAAGCACGTCTGCCAGCAGTTTCCGGTAATACAGCATCAGGGCGGAAAATACCGGGATCAGCAGCAGCAGCACCAGGCCCACGCCGGAGGAATACAAGGCCGACTGCAGCATCCCGCCCAGCCCGCCGGAAGAAACACCGGTCAGTTTTTCCAGCCAGATCAGTTGTTCTTCCCTGGTCAGTCCGAACCTGGTAAACAAATAGGTGCTGAACTCCTGCAGCGATTGCAGTATCTTTTCCTTCAGCACCGGCCATTCATCAGAAAACTGCAATACCTGCCCGGTCAGCAGGACCAGGAAAAGCAGTACAAAGAGCACGAGGGTCGTCATGCAAAAGCCGATGGCGAGCACTCTGTTTATTTTATGCCGCTCCAGCCACATGCAAACCGGGTAAAATACGAAACTGATCAGCAGTGCAATACTCAGGGGAACGAAAACGGATTTACCGAAATATAAAATAATGCCTCCATACACGATGTAAGGAAGGTACCGAAGCAGTGATTTGGGGGAATGGATGGCGTTCATTTCAATGCAAAGATATAAATCGGAGGGAATCAGGTTTTGCCGGACAGCATGCGTATTTTTTTCATCCGGATCTCCTTCAGGAATTTCCAGGGTCTCGTATTGAGCAGGTCATTTTTTTCGCATCCTGCCCGCCTGGCCATGTAGATGCCCATTTTCATATAGGCAAACTGATACTGAACATGGCTGTCGGTGCTGACGGTCAGCCATACACCGGCTTCCCGCGCCTGCCGGGCCATTTCACCGTTCAGGTCCATGCGGTCGGGCTGGGTGTTGATTTCCATGGCCGTGTGCGTTTCAGCCGCCACGGCAAACACCTTCTTCCAGTCGGCTGCATAGCCTTCCCGTTTGCCGATCAGGCGGCCTGTGGGATGAGCAATGCAATTCACATAAGGGTTCCGGCATGCGCAGAGGAGCCTTTCCGTATTGTCCTGCCTGAAGCCGGTATGAATTGCCGCACAAACCCAATCAAGTCCTGACAACAGGCCATCATCCAGGTCAAGGGATCCATCGGACAGGATATCAACCTCAGCACCGGCTTTGATGAGATCAAAACCAAGGCGTCGGTTCACGGCCCTGATCTCCTTCAGTTGTTCCAGGAATTGTTCCCTGCTCATACCCCCGGCCACACGCTCCGACCCGGAGTGATCAGTCAGCACGATATAATCATAAGGGTAATTGCTTTTTATAAACCCGGCCAGCTCGGAAATGCTCATTTTTCCATCACTCCAGGTGGAATGCATCTGCAGGTCGCCCCGGATATCGGATTCCCGCACCAGTACCGGAAGCTGCCTGTTATCGGGCCAATCAAGTTCGCCCCGATCTTCCCGGAGTTCAGGAGGAACCCAATGCCGACCAACAGTTTTATAAACTTCTTCCTCGCTCTTTCCGGCCACACGGTATCCGTCACGGACCCGGAATACGCCATATTCATTGATTTTCAAACCCTGGTCCCTGGCCAGGCTTCTGAGTTTGACATTATGTTCTTTGGAACCGGTAAAATATACCAGTGCCGCACCCCATTCCTGTTCATCAATGAGTCTGACATCCACCTGCACCCCGTAATCTTTCCAGGTCACGCTGGCCTTTGTATCTCCGCGCGCCAGTACCTCCTTCACTTGGTTCAGGGAAATAAAGTCATCCAGGATAGACTTCCTGTATTTCCGGGAAGCCGCCACCAGGATATCAATATCACCGATCGTTTCCTTACCCCTGCGAATGCTGCCGGCCAATTCGGCCCGGATGACGCCCTTGTTTTTTTTTATTTCATCCAGGATACTGTTCCCAGTTTCCAGCGCCTGCCAAAGCATCAGTCGACCGGCCTGCTGCTTGTAAATTTTCAGCCCCCGTTTCATCAGTTCCACCCTTCGCGCTCCGAATCCTTTTAAACGCGACACCGACCCATCTTCCAGGGCCCTGATTAACCCGGCCTTTGACCGGATATGAAGCTGATCGTGCAATTGCTTCAGGGAAGATGGCCCGAAACCGTTAACCGACAGCAGTTCCATCAGGCCGTAAGGAACCTGTTTTTTCAACTCCTGGTATTTCCTGATTTTGCCGCTGCGGATGAACTCCTTTATTTTTTCCTCCAGACGCTCCCCGATTCCGGGAATTTCCCCGAGGGTGTTGTTTTCAGCATACCTGGTAATGTCCGCATCCAGTCCTTCAATGGATCTTGCTGCACGACTGTAGGCCATGGACCGGAACCGGTCCTCCAGGCCGGGGTAACGGTAAAAGGAAGCCATTTCACGGAAAAGGGCTGCAAGGGAATGATTGATACCGGGCATGACCGTATGCAAATAATAATTAAATTTTTCAAATTTCACTGATTTTTCCCGCACAATAGGTGATCTTTGTTAAATGAAAGATTGACGCTCCTCATATGGTAAGTTTTGAAAAATTGGTTTCTTTGAACAACGATAAAATGCCCAACAATGAAAAATCCGCTGACCATTCTTTTTTTGTTGATCAGTCCCTGCCTCGTGGCTCAGGATCCTATGGCACGATTGGCCGACAGCCTGGCGAGCAGTTACCTGAAAGGAATTCCCGGCTCCCTTGTGATCGGCATTCATCGGGGCGGCGCAGACCGGTTGTTTTATTACGGGGAGACCGTTTCAGGCAACCAAAGAAAACCTGACAGCCTTAGTCTTTACGAAGCTGGACCGGTTTCCGAAACATTTGTCTCTCTTCTTTTTGCCAGGCTTACCGTTCAGGGCATTATCCACTCCGATGAAAAACTGAGAAACCTGCTTCCGGTGGAAGTTCCGTCACCCGTTTACCGGAACATCATCTGCAAACCGGCCGATGAATCGCAGCATCACGCCCTTTTTGAAGGAAATGAAGGATTTGTTCAATTTACCCCTTACACCTGTTTTCCCGATCCGTCCTCCAAACCCCAGGAAATTCTCGCCTGCGATTTATCCACGCATACCACGGGTTTTCCCGAATATCCGATTAACCTGAGCCTTCTCAATTACCGGCTGAACAAGGATGCAGTATATACCAAAGAAGATCTGTATTATTTTCTGAAGAATTTCCAGTTTGAAAAACCGCTGGGGTATGATTACAAGCATTCCATGCTGGGTACCTCCATCCTGGCCCATGCCCTGGCCACTAAAATGAACCGGAATTATGATTCACTGCTGACGGAACAGGTTTGCGAACCGCTGAACCTGAAGGATTGCAGGATCAGTCCCGGTCCGGAACAGTGTAAAAGGAAGGTACAGGGATATACGAAAAACGGAGAACGGGCTTTCAGCAGGAAATATGATATCTTTTCACCTGCCACAGGTTTGCATATTTCCCCCGGGGACATGAAGACCTTTCTTCAAGCCAATATCAGCCGCGGAAAAAATGAATTTGCCTACCTGCTGGATTATACCCATAATGCACGGGTATTGCTGGGTAGTGAGGATAAGGATGCGGCGATCGCCCTGGGCTGGAAAATCAATACCCTTGCTCCTGAAAAAATGATGACCTGGCAGGGAGGCAGCAACAGCGGCTTCTCTGCTTTTATCGGTTTTGTGGAATCCGACCATACCGGAGTATTCATCCTGTCATCCAATGGCAGGGAGGTAATACCGACAGGCAAAAACCTGTTAAGACTCCTCGTTACCCGGTGAGTTTTAAAGTTTGGTAAAGGAAATGGCAGCTCCCGTCAGAAAAACCGAAAAACCGGAAAGTCGCCCCGGTGAAGCCCTGACGGTTCTGAAAAATGAACTGCTCAGCAAAGCGGAATTAAGCATCTGGCTGGACACGTATAATGATATATTTTCCGATTTCGATCCCAGGCCTTTTTCCGAAAGAGCCTTGTCGGATGATTTCATCAACGAGGTTAAAAAAATGGCCCGTGAAAATTCAACGGGTCCCGTTGTGCTCACCCTGTTGATGCCTGCCAACCTGCGCCAGCATGCGACGGAGGATACGATTATGAAAAGCCTGCATGCTCACTTCCGTATTTTTGCACGCCAGCAGCAACAGGATATGAAGAGGTTAAAAAGGAAAGGCGCGCTGTTGACACTGTCCGGTGTGCTGATCCTGGCCCTGGTGGCCCTGGTTGTTCAGGCCCGTATTCCCGTCTTTTTTGCCAATCTGTTGCCCGTTACGCTGGAGCCATTCGGTTTGTTCCTGGTATGGACAGGCCTTGAAACCCTGTTTTATGAGATACCTAAAAAAAAACCGGGATTTGAATTCAATTATCAGATGGCGCATGCCGAAATCAAATTCCTGTCCATCTGATGATCGTGCAGCCACAGTTTCAACTTCTCTTTAACTTCCTGGTCGTGGCTGCCCTTTCACTGATCCTGGGACTGGAACAACGCAGGCATCATGCTGATCAGGAGGAGGAACACGACACCCTGCTGGGGACCGACCGGACATTTACCTTTCTGGGCATATTCGGCTTTGTGCTTTATATTCTGGATCCGGATCATCTCTTATTATTTGCCGGGGGAGGATTGGTGGTTTCCATCCTGATGGCCATTTATTATTTCAATAAAATCAGGAACTGGAAAAAGTCGGGGCTCACATCCATTCTCTCAGCGCTGATAACGTATTGCCTGGCCCCTATCCTGTTCACACAACCCGTCTGGCTTACCTTAACCATTGTCGTACTGGTACTCATCCTCATTGAGTTGAAAGAAGCTTTCATGGAAGTATCCACCCGGTTTGGCAAGGATGAATTCATCAGCCTGGCCAAATTTATAGTGATTTCCGGAATCATACTGCCGAACCTGCCCGATGAATCCATTCAGTCCTGGCTGCCGGTTTCTCCTTATAAGTTATGGTTGTCGCTGGTGATCAGTTCCGGCATTTCCTATTTCAGCTACCTGCTGAAAAAATTTATTTTTACCCGCTCCGGAATCCTGATATCCGGCCTGCTGGGCGGCTTATACAGCAGCACAGCCGTGGCCCTGATTCTCTCCAAGAAAAGCAAGGACCACCCTGCCTCAGCCAATGATTATGCAGCTTCCGTGCTGATGGCCACTGCGGTGATGTATTTACGGATTGGCCTGGTTACCTGGTTCCTGAATGAAAGCATTGCGCGTATCCTGCTGCCATACCTGGTCCTTTTTTTTATAACGACCATCGCCATCGCCCTGGTCATCCGGAAAGGAATGAAAAATCCGGCGACAACCAGGGAAAATGATACCGAACCAAGCCGTAATCCGCTTGAACTGCGGGTTGCCGTTTTCTTTAGTTTCATGTACCTGGTCTTTTCCATCCTCAGCCATTTTGCCGAATCCTGGTATGGAGCGGGAGGTTTGCACGTGCTTTCTTTCCTGGCAGGTTTTGCCGATGTGGACAGTTACATCATGAGCCTGGTACAGGGAAAACATACCGTGACTGCGGCATTTATCGCCACTTCCATCGTAATGACTTCAACCGCAAACAATATCATCAAATCCATTTATTCCGCCCTGTTTGCCGAAACGAAAACCAAACGGCTCATTCTTACCGGCTTCCTTACGCTTATTCTGATCAACCTGATGACATTGGGTTACCTGAATTTTTTTGCATTCAACTAATCCGCTGCCACCGGATGAAGTCTGGTTTAAATACAAACAGCTTCTTTTCAAAATCCTTTACCATCAGTTTACTTCCGGTTCGGTTTGGAACGATGGCAAAACCTTCCTCCGACAGACACCGGGAGTGACCCTGTATTCCTCCGGGATATTTTGGATTCAGGGATCCGTCCTCTTTAATAACCCGCCAGTAGGGACTGATGCGTTTGATACCTTTCAACTTATCCTCTGCTGATTTACAGGCCACAATCCAGGTGAAAATACCGGTCGTTATGGGGCAGGTGATATCAGCATGGAAATCTTCCGCAAGCTTTTTCCGGATGGCATTAATGGTGGTCACTTTTCCCTTTGGAATTTTCCGGATACAGGCATCCACCAGCCGGGGCGTGGCAATCAGCATGGTACCCTTCCCGAAAATTCGGGCCATTCGGGAAGGGACAGGTTCAATTTTTGGTTCCGTCTCCGTTTCATATTTTTCCGTCCAGGATTTTTTCCTATAAGGCATTGTCCACTCAATTAACCGAAAATTTCAGGGTTTTTTCAGGCAGTGTCAGAAAAAATAAGTGGGTTCATCCTTATAGTGAAAAGCCAGCAGGGGAATATGGGCATGCTGGGCAATCTGCCGTGTCTTGCTGGTTTCGAACAGGTGATCAAAAGGTCCCCGGTGATGGGTGGACATCACCAGCAGATCCGCACCGGTTTCCAGGATGTAGTTTTCCAGTTCCTCGGATACATTTTCACCATTAAACACCTCAAAAGACAGGTTTTCATAACTGATCATGGAAAGCGCATCTTTCCTGAACTTTTCCAGCATGTGTTCATTGGCATCGATGCTTTTTGACACGTGGATCATGCGCAGGGAGGCATTAAAAAGCGCGGCAAAACGGGCCAGGAATCTCATGATCGACAGGTCATTGTCGTGAAAATCGGTGGCAAATACAATGGTGGACATGCCGTTGAACATGCAGTTTCCCGGCACAGCTATAACCGGACAATTGACTTTTTCGATGATGCGCGCGGCCTTGGTACCGAACAGCAGGTCCAGGTAACCCTTGGAACCGGCTGTACCCATAATCACCAGGCTGACGTTACGGCTCCGGACCAGGTCACACATGATTTCGATGAGCGGGCCGAATTCGGTCAGGTAGGATGCCCTTGCGCCGGCCTTGTGAATAACGGTAACCAGCGATGACAGCCGGACATCAGACTCCTGCCTGATTTCCCGTTCATCCTTTGTTTTTCGCCTTTCGTGAGGATCAAGCGTAATCTCCCCGGCATGATAGGTATGCAGCAGTAAAATCGAGGCGCCTGTCTTCACGGCAACTCCTGCGGCATATTGCATGGCATTGTCTGATATTTCAGAAAAATCAACCGGTACCAATATCGTGTTCATAATCCGTCAGATTTATGCAGTAAAATTATTCAAATAAGAGACGATATTGTTACTTTTGGTAAAAATGAATTGAATGTAACTTATA
>CAYWHE010000009.1:0-35343 GCA_964458125.1 uncultured Flavobacteriaceae bacterium
ATGGAGATACTGGAGAAAGAATTAAAGGATATCCGTTTGCCGGACCCCGCGGATTTACCAGACTTATCCAGTGAAGAATTCCGGGTAAAAACAGAAGGTTTTCAATGGACTGAAAAGGAAAGGGAAGAATTGAAAAGGGAAATGGAGAAGGTCAAAAATGAAATGAAGGAACTGCACCGGCAGATGAAAGATATTCATATCGAAATCAGGAATGAGGACGGAACGCGACAACCCGTTGAAGAATCGCGCACAGGTGAACCGGGAAAGGTCCTTCGCCATTCGGTTCAGTTCCGGGAACCCTCCGGAGCAGGCTGTATGAAAATCTGCCCGGACAGTTTAGCCTGCAAAAAAATGATCCTGAGAAGTTGCGTAGCAGATGCCAATGAACAATCAGGAAAATCCATGAACAGGGTCATCTGCATGGTACGGGATAACCATGTTGAACCCGGAGCAGATAAAAAAGCTGATGCGGTTAATGAACAGCCGGAGCGGCGTGAACTGGCACAAACAAAGGAAAGCCTGCAGGATGTATCGCAGGTTCAAAAAGCAGCATCGGGTTCCTACGAACTCCAGCCAAAATTATTCAATGCCTATCCGAATCCGGGAGAAGGAAAATTCAACCTGGAATTCAGCCTCACTTCCCATGAACCGGTCTATATTAAAATGCTGGATGCAACGGGTAAAATGGTTTATGAGGAAAGCCTGGAAAATTTCAACGGGGACTATCAGCGTGAAATTGATCTGACCAATGAAGGGAGAGGTGTTTACCTCCTTTCCATTACCCAGGGTGAAATGTGGATGCACAAAAAAATAGTGGTCAGGTAGTTTTTGCGTGAATTATCCTGAGAGATTAGAAGAGGGGTTGTTTTGAAAGTCCGGCACCGTGAAAAGTGCCGGACTTTTTTAGTGCTGCATGCGGCAAAACCGTGAATTCCCCGCCAATAACTTTCCTGGTTATGGACAGTTCAGGCTCCAAAAATCACGCATACAGGTTGGTTAACTCCACCTTCCTTTCCATAGTTGCATGATAACCAATAGCGGCAATTTCGCTGGCATGCTCCATATCGAATACATGAAAATGCTTCAGCGCTTCAGGTTCAATAAAAACATCCACTAAAACTGACTTTTCCCGAATGGAATTGCTGATCGCCATGTGAAAACTCCGTTCCACCATATTCCTCAGGGTGAGGTCCTTAATTGATTTATTGATCGGGTTTACATGTATGCCAATCAGCACATCCACCTTTCCAATAAGGGGTTCTACGGGAAGATTATTCAAAAGGCCCCCATCCACATAAACTTTATTTTCAATAATTTCAGGCTGGAAGATAACCGGTATGGCTGATGAGGCTACCAGGTTTTTCACCAGTTCGCCTTGTGTAAAGTAATCTGTTTTTGCATGTATAAAATCAGTGGCGGCAATAATGAGGGGGATGGGCAAATCTTCCTGTTTGCTGATGGGCAAATTTCTCTCCAGTGTTTTCCTGATTGCTTCCGACTTAAACAGGCCCGGTTTTCCGATCCGAAAATCCATCAGGTCGAACAGATTGGCTTCCGTGGCAATTTTCATCATTTCCGGGTTGCTGATCCCGGCAGCATAAAAGGCCCCGAATATGGCCCCTGCACTGACTCCCGAAATGGTATTTACCTGAATACCGAGTTCATCCAGGGCCCTAAAAACTCCAATATGCGCAATTCCCCTGGCGCCCCCGCCTGATAAAACAAGACCGGTAGTTTTCACCATGGCAGCCGGACCGTCCGGTGAACAGTTAAAACCCTGATGAGCGGAGGAAAGGCAGCTGGTTCCGATTCTGTTTTACAGGATTTGAACTGCCGGATCACGTTATTCTTCATGTTTATTGTCCTTCTCATGAATAACCAGCAGGGGAACGCGGCAATGAAGGGACATGCGGCCTGTCAGGCTGGGCTTGAACAACTCCCCGAATAACCCGCGGTGACGGGTATACATGGCCAGGAATCCCGCCTTTTGCTCATCAAGAAAATATTGTATCCCTTTGCTGATTTCACGTTCCCGGCAAAAGTAGCCGGACACTTTCGGATAGTGCACCAAAAGTCTGATTTTTTCAGTCATCAGGTTAACGGCTTCAGCGGCAGGATTACCATCCGGGGTCTGGATATTCAGAAATAAAAGTTCAGCATTTACCAGTTTTGCCAATGGAAGGAGCCCGGATACATGTTTGAGGTTGTCATCGGAAAGATCAGTGGCAAATACAATTTTCGAAAAACCGGCAAACGCTGCATCAGGTGGAACGAGCAAAAGCAGGCAGGGAGCATGTTTAACCATCCGCATCGCATTGCTTCCAACCAATAATCGCTCCACGGCACCTTTCCCGGTGGTACCCATAACCACCAGTTCCGCCTTCAGTTCTTCAGCGGATGCCATGATTTGTGCAGACGGAAGGCCCTGTTTCACAATCCTGTTCAGGTTGATATCCGGAGCTTCCTTCCGGATTCGGTTAAGACACTCATTCATTTCCCTTTCCGCCTCTTCCCGGTAAAGTGTGTAATCCACCTGTGCAGCAAGAGCCTGGGCCTCTGAATAAATAACAGGTGTTTCAAAGGTATGGAGTAAATGTACATTTGCCTTCGACAACCTGGCCAATTCCAGTGCAAACCTGCAAGCCATAGTGGAGGCAGGAGAGAAATCAACCGGAACCAGGATGTTCTTCATGGCATTTAATTATTATACCCGGATGCAAATATGGTCAAATCGCCATTATTGGCAATAAAAATAAATGGATAAATTGAAACCGTGCCGAAACGGTTATGATCAAATCTGGTGATCCGGCTGGTGAAGGTGACTTATCCTTCCTGAATCTGTCATCAGGTTTAAAAGGCAGAATCGACTGTTCTGAAACCGCTTTTGTAATCAGGAATTAAATTTATCCATGACTTCCCTGCTGACACCCGTATAGGAAAATCCACCGTCATGAAACAGGTTTTGCATCGTGACCATTTTTGTAAAATCCGAAAACATCATGACGGTATAATCGGCGCAGGATTCAGCGCTGGCATTGCCTAATGGCGACATCAGGTCGGCATAGGAAAAGAAAGCATCGAAACCCTTCACACCCGTTCCGGCCGTGGTTCTTGTAGGGGATTGGGAAATGGTATTGACACGGACCTTTTTTGCCTTGCCATACTGGTAGCCAAAACTGCGTGTAATGGATTCCAGCACGGATTTGGCATCGGCCATGTCGTTGTAGTCAGGAAACACCCTTTGTGCGGCAATATAGGTTAACGCCACCACGCTGCCCCATTCGTTCAGGGCATCAAGCTTCATGGCCGTCTGCAGGGTCTTGTGGAGGGATAATGCTGAAATATCAAGTGTTTTGAGAAAGAAATCATAATCCAGGTCTGTATAAGGCTTGCCCTTTCTTACATTCGGAGACATGCCAATGGAATGAAGCACAAAGTCCAGTCTGCCGCCGAGAATTTCCATCGATTTAGCAAACAGGTTTTCCAGGTCCGGAAGCAGGGTTGCATCTGCCGGAATAACCTCCGCCTGGCAGGCTGCGGCAAGTTCCCTGATCGCGCCCAGGCGCATAGCAACAGGTGCATTGGTCAGGGTAAACCGGGCTCCTTCTTCATGGCAGCGCTGAGCCACTTTCCAGGCAATCGAATTCGGATCAAGGGCGCCAAAAATAATTCCGCGTTTTCCTTTTAACAGGTTATGTGACATGGATGAATTTTTTCTTCTTTGTTTCGGGGGGTAAAGATACTATTTGGAATGAGAATTCATTTCCGGGACTTGATGGAAGAAAAACAAGGTTTATCTGACCCGGCCATGGAAGAAAGTTCTTCGGGAACAACTATTTCTGTAATAACTCTCTTGCATTTTCCAGCGCAGCATCGGTAAGCTGATCACCGGAAAGCATTTTCGCGATTTCACTGATTCTTTCCTCCTGGTTTAAAGACCGGATGCCCGTGTGGGTAACCCCTTTGATCACTTTCTTATAAACCAGCAGGTGGGCATCTCCCCTGCTTGCCATTTGTGGTAAATGGGTGATGGCGATCACCTGGTGTTTTCGGGACATTTTTTCTATAATGGCTCCCACCTTAAAGGCTATCTCACCTGAAATACCGGTATCGATTTCATCAAAAATAATGGTGGGCAAGGTTACCTGCCTGGCCATGAGCGCCTTGATACAAAGCATAAGACGGCTCATTTCTCCGCCGGAAGCTACTTTACTTAATTCCTGGAGCGCTACCCCCTGATTTGCCGAAAAAAGAAACCTGATTTTGGATGATCCGTTTTCGTTTAACTGAGCGGTTTCCTGTTGCTCTATCTTCAATACAGCATTCGGCAGTCCGATTTCCACCAGCATGTTGGTGACCTCCCTTTCAATCGTCACGGCAGCCGCTTTACGATTGGCCGACAGGATTCCGGCATGCCGGCGCAATTCGGTTTCCTGCTCCTGAATTTTACATTGCAGGGCCGACAGTTCCGATTCCAGTGATTGAATATTGAATAATTTATCGGCTAACTGCTGCTGAAAATCCAGCAATTCATGGATTGTATGTACCCGGTGTTTCTGCTGTAACCCTAAAATCATATCCAGCCTGTCCTGCAGCACCCTGATGCGGTTCGCATCATGACTGATCTGCTGTTCCAAGGATTCCAGTTCCGCGGCCAGGTCCTTTGTTTCAATCATCACACTTTTCATGCGCTCGGTTTGTACACCGAGGGTGTGGTTATACCTGGAAATCCCGCGCAGCAGGTTTAGCACCTCTTCCATCCGTCCAAGCACAGTGAAATCTCCTTCCTTCAGGAGACTGGCAGCCTGGTTGAGCCTGGTTTTGATCTCCTCTGCATGAGTCAGTGTTTCCAGTTCCTGCTCCAGAGCTTCCTGCTCGCCTTCACGAAGAGCTGCAGTTTCCAGCTCATTAAACTGAAACTGGAAATAATCCTGATCAACCTTGGCCTTATGATCACGTTCGTGCAATTCATTTAATTGCCTGATGTTTTGCTGCCAGGATTTAAAACCCGTCTTATACTGATTTAAAAGTTGTTCATGTTTAGCGGAGGCATCCGTAACGGATAACTGAAAATCCGAGTCCTGCAGGTTCAGCGTTTCATGCTGCGAATGTATATCCACCAGCCCGGCGCCCAGTTCCTTTAACTGCTGGAGGTTTACCGGTGTATCGTTGATAAATGCCCTGGACTTTCCTTCCGCACTGATCTCTCTTCTTAAACTGGTGATGTCTTCATAATCCAGTTCATGCCGTTGAAAAAACCCCTGAAGTTTATAAGGCTTAATGAATACCAGGCCTTCGATGATGCATTTTTTGTTTTTATCCCGTAAAACGGTGGAGTCCGCCCGCTGCCCGAGGATTAGTGAAAGGGCTCCCAGCAGGATGGTTTTCCCGGCACCGGTTTCTCCCGTGATGATGGTCAGACCATTAGAAAGATTAACCTCCAGGTCATCAATCAATACATAATTTTGAATTCGAAGCTGCTGTAACATGGGTTAAAAAGAGGTGTTTAAAAAAACGGAACGTATGTGCCAAAGTCAATCTCCTTTCAGTATTTTTTCATACTTGTTCATATTGGCCGGATCGATTTCATCCAGGGTAGTTTTAACCCTGTTTTTCATATCCGGAAATGCTTGTGAAAAAATATTGACTATTTCATCCGATTTGGCGGTGAAAAAAACCTGCATCAACAGGGAAGAGGGTTTTTCCCGGTGTACTTTCTGAAGGGAGACAATCCCATCGGCTATTGTTCGCACGGCATCATCCTTTTTTTCCGTCATCAAATCAAGTCCCTTGCGATGATAATCATAATTTAATTGCCGGAGCGGCCTGTATATCGGGTTCAGCATGTTTTCACTCAGCCAGTAGCGGTTACGGGTTCCTTCGAAGGCCTTCCAGCCTTTCTCCCCACCGGCCTGTGCGTTGTTCACGATGGCCTGCGCCTTCAGGAAATAGGGGCTTCCGCCAAGGGGGGAGTAGGTATCATAATCGATGCCCAATATCATATAAGCGTAATAAGCGAGGATGCTGGTCAGGTTGGATGTATTTCCGGACTCATTGTATTCGAGCGGCTGGTACTCGAGGTAACGGAAATTGAAATTTTCATCATTGAAATTAAAGACCGGTGAATTATAAGATCCCTTAAAGATGGGCCGCGTGGATTGCACCTGGATGGTTCCTTTGAAATCATCATTGGACGGACGTTCATTGATGGTAATCTGCATGCTGCATTCGATACGTTCCTGATTTAAAAATTTATCTCCTGTCCATTTGGTATTATTGATAAACTCATAGATAGCTGTCTGGAGGGTGGTAAAAACCTTTTTATCGCTGCTTTGAATCTGCGGTGATAAAACGGTTACCTGGCAGTTCAGTTCCTGGGCCTTGAGTGAGTGGATGCCCAAACCTGCAAGAAGAATAAAAAGAATCTTTTTCATGTTGTGCTTGGAATTCATGGAGGGTGGTTTACCTTGTTTAGCTGTTTGCATGTATCAGAGGGAGCCGGGATTAACAATTAAAAACGGTGTGGATAATATCCTCGGCAACCAGTTGTTTATTTTTCAGATCAAAGGTAATCTTGTTTTTTTTACGGTCGATGATGGTGATTTTATTCGAATCGGAATGAAAGGGGGATCCTTTATCATTCAGGGAATTCAGAATGATGAAATCCAGGTTCTTGGCTTCCAGTTTTTTCCGGGCATTGGCCTCTTCATGGTCGGTTTCCAGGGCAAAACCAACGAGGACCTGGTTTTTCTTTTTCTTTTTTCCCATTTCCGCCAGAATGTCCACAGTGGGCATTAATTCAAGGTTAAGGGTAGCCTGCGTCTTTTTAATTTTCTTTTCATGCATGAGGGAGGGGGTGAAATCCGCAACAGCAGCAGCCATGATAGCCGCATCACAGGAAATAAAACTACGCATACAGGCCTGGTACATTTCTGCTGCTGAACGCACATTAACCCGGTTTATTTTGCCCGAACCTGTTTCCAGGGCTGTTGGTCCCGAAACCAGGGTGACCTCTGCACCACGATTGGCAAGTGCCCTGGCCAGTTCAAATCCCATTTTCCCGCTGGAATGGTTACTGATGTAACGGACAGGATCGATGGACTCCTGGGTTGGCCCTGCGCTGACCAGTATTTTCTTTCCCTTCAGTGATTCCTGGTCTTTGAAAAAAGAACGGAGTGCGACTACAATCATTTCCGGATCCTCCATTCTTCCCTTTCCTTCCAATCCGCTGGCCAGTTCACCGGTTGCGGGGCCCAGTGAAAAATTACCGAACGAAAGAAGTTTCCGGATATTCAGCGTGGTGGAAGGATGAGCATACATGTCGAGATCCATGGCCGGGGCGAAAAACACCGGGCAACGGGCCGACAGGTAAACAGCCAACACCAGGTTATCGCAGATTCCGCCGGCCATTTTTCCCAATGTATTCGCCGATGCGGGCGCAATCAGCATCACATCAGCCCACAAGCCGAGTTCCACGTGATTAACCCACTCTCCTTCCCTTCCATGTGTAAAAGAACCCGGGACAGGTCTGCCGCTCAGTGTGGACAGGGTCAACGGGGTGATAAATGCATGAGCGCTTTCCGTCATCAATACCTGGACTGCTGCGCCCTCCTTTACCAGGAGTCTCACCAATGAGGCCGCCTTATAAGCCGCAATACTGCCGGTAACAGCCAGCAGGATTTTTTTTCCCTTTAAAATCACTTCCGTATACCTATATATATATAAGGAGTAAAAATACCGTTTGTATCCGGATAATAAAAACAAAAAGCGGAAAATGAAACCGATTCCTGCTGGATAGCCGGCTTATTTTCCGCATTTGGGTAAACCAGGTGATTCCTATACTTCCTTGGCCGGATTCCGGTGGTAAATTTTTCCTTCGAGGAACTCCTGTATGGCGATAAGGGTTGGTTTGGGCAATTTCTCGTAAAACTTCGAGATTTCAATCTGCTCCCTGTTTTCAAATATTTCTTCCAGGTTGTCGGAACTTGTGGTGAATTCACTTAGTTTACCGTTCAGTTCCTCCTTTAATTCGGATGAAATGTGATTGGCCCTTTTGGCAATGATTACCAAAGACTCATAAATGTTGGATGTTTTTTGTTCAAACTCCACTACATTCCTGGTTTCAGTTGAAAGGGATGCTGCTTTGAAATTCATGTTTTTTATTTATTATTGATTAGTTTTTAAGACTTGTCGTTTCCGTCCTTTTCAGCTTCTCCAATTCCTCTTCACAGGCTTTCCGGATATCTCCGGCTTCCTTCAGGTAGGTGCTTTGCGGAAAAAAGTCCGCTAATTTATAATAAATTTCGATTGCATTCTTAAAACGTTCCGTTTTTTTCGATTCTATACTGTTTTTGGCGTATAAATAGGCCGATTTTACGGACAAATACAACCCCTCCTCCTTAAACCGGGTGCTGGGAAAGTCCTTCATCAGGTTTTCAAATGCCACCACCGCCGCACTGTAGTTTCCGGTCCTGTAATAAAGTCTTGCCTGCTGGTATGACTTAAATTCCAATTTAAAACGGAGTTCATCCATATAGGTATTGCATTCCTGGACGCGGCTGCTTTTCGGATACTTGTTTACAAATAACTGAAACTGCCTGATGGCATCAAGCGTGTTGGACTGATCAAGCGAATAAGAAGGTGAATCCTTGTAATAACAAAATGCATTCATGAACTGTGCCTCTTCCGTATAGGAGCTGTTCGGAAATGTAATGGTGAAATTATTGAAATGATATGCAGCTGTCGGAAATTCATCCGTTTCATAATAACATTTGGCGAAATAGAAATACATTTTTTCCGCACGTGCTGTACCTTTATATACACTGATTAACTCTTCCAACAATTGCAAGGCATGATAATAATCCTTTTTATCATAATATTTCATGGCTGCATTGAACTTTTTTTCATTGTCATCGCTTTTCAGAATGCGTTGAAATTTACATGATGTTATCACGCTGAAAAGCATAGCCAGCAAGACAATCCAATGGGAGTATTTTTTTATCATGTTGCAAAGTTAAAAAAATAAAACAGAACGCGCATGTTCAATTAACAATGTTGTGTTAATAAATTTATGGAACGTATGTTAGTTTGTGGAAAAATAAAATTGATATTCGCATCGTAATAGTTGAACAGAAAATTTTTGCATGACAGATTTGTTTGAGAAGTTAAAAAATAACAGAGGGCCTCTCGGAACATTTTCAAAAGTAGCTCACGATTATTTTACTTTTCCGAAATTAGAAGGTGAAATCTCAAACAAGATGTTTTTCCGCGGGAAAAAGCTACTCGTCTGGAGTCTGAACAATTACCTTGGATTAGCGAATCATCCTGAAGTACGTAAAGCAGATGCGGCGGCGGCAAGCGAATTTGGTCTTGCCTATCCCATGGGCGCACGAATGATGTCCGGCAACAGTAATTACCACGAACAACTGGAAAAGGAACTTGCTGCCTTTATGTCCAAGGAGGACAGTATACTCCTTAATTATGGATACCAGGGGATGGTTAGTGCCATCGATTGCCTGGTAGACAGGCATGATGTCATTGTTTACGATGCCGAGGCTCATGCCTGTATAATAGACGGGGTGCGCATGCATATGGGGAAACGATTTGTTTACCCGCATAACGATATGGCCAGCCTTGAAAAACAACTGGAACGTGCAACGAGGATAGTTACTGAAACTAACGGTGCCATACTGGTTATAACCGAAGGTGTCTTCGGCATGTCGGGTAACCAGGGCAAATTAAGGGAAATTGCTTCGCTTAAAGGAAAATATAATTTCCGTCTTTTCGTGGATGACGCTCACGGATTCGGGACCATGGGAAAAACCGGAGCTGGCACTGGAGAAGAACAGGGCGTACAGGATGGTATCGATATCTATTTCGGAACATTTGCAAAATCGATGGCTTCCATCGGTGGTTTTATCTGCAGCACGAAAGACGTGATTGATTACCTGCGGTATAATATGCGCTCCCAGATTTTTGCCAAGTCCATGCCCATGCCGCTGGTGATTGGCGCATTAAAAAGACTGGAACTTTTACGTACCCGGCCTGAACTGAAGGAAAAACTCTGGAAAATTGTTCATGCCCTGCAGGACGGATTGCGTCATGCAGGCTTTGACCTGGGAACAACCCAGTCACCGGTCACACCCGTATTCCTGAACGGGGGACCATTTGAAGCCGGAAACCTGGTTATTGACCTGCGTGAAAACTATCACATATTTTGTTCTATTGTCACCTATCCGGTTGTTCCAAAGGGCGTGATCATGCTTCGTCTGATCCCGACTGCAGATCATACGCTGGAAGATGTTAAGTACACGGTGGAAACTTTCGAGAAAATCAGACTGAATCTGAAGGATGGAAAATATGATAAGGAAAAAGTAGTCATGGCCTGATGAAAATAACTGAAACATTTTACTGCTAATCAAAGTATACTATATCCAAAAATAATAACCTAGCAAAGACAGCCACCAACAAACAGAGAAAGCTACCAGTACTAACAATTAAAAACAATTAACAAAATGGCAACAAAAACAAGAAAAGCCCCAAAAAGGGCTGCCGCAAAAAAAGCTGCTCCTAAAAAAGCAACTAAGAAAAAAGCTGCAGCTAAAAAGGCTACCAAGAAAGCTACCAAAAAGAAATAAGTTAAACTTATTTCCAAGGCTTCAAGGTCCTCCGCAAGGAGGACCTTTTCTTTTTGTTTATTTTAAAGTTCATCCGCCATAAAGGAAATACCGGTAAAAGAACTCCGGGCATCATCACGTAGCAGCACACAGCCATATTCCCCGGGAAAGTTGAATTGAATTATTACATTTCTTCCCCGGCCTTGTAATTATGGATGCCAGGAACCTGATGGAAATAAACCTTGGTTTTTCAAAATGATTGACTTGAATCTTACACCTTTCTTACATCTTACGTGTCCATTGCACCAATGAATTCCTTTGAGGGACCGGCTGGTCGTCAAAACCTGTCCCTGACGATGAATTTCTTACATCGGCGTTCCGGATCAGATTCCGGATTTCGCTTATATGGCAGGCTTTATGATGAACTGCCGGAAAGTTTATCATATGAAAACGCGTTCCAATTTGTTTCCTGTATTCCTTCGCTCCGGGAAAAGTATGATTTCTCTGATCATGTGCTTACTGGTTGCCCACAGTGCCCGGTTGCAGGCGCAGGTAATTCAGTCCTTTCATGCTGAACTGAGGAATGATGCGGTATATTTTAACTGGGAACTGATGCCCAATACCTCTTACCAGTTGCTGGAAGTGGAACGTTCATCCGACATGGTCAGTTATTCAACCTGCCTGGCAGTGAACCACCAGAACAGTAAACTGTCGGGATGGGACAAACAACCCCTGGCCTGGATATCCTACTACAGATTGAAGGTAACCGGAACAAACGGAATGTTATTTTATTCGGCTAACGTGATGATCAGAAACAATCAGATTTCAAAAAACAACCAAACGGCAGGTAACCTGATTCTTCAGCAGGATTGGTTACAGGAGACTGCTGCCAGGCCGGTCAACCTAATCGTGATCTGCGATATACATGGAAATCATAGCCGAGTATGGAGGACTGAAGGCCCCGACATGCTGAAATATGATCAGATAGAAAGCCAGTTACCTGCCGGAATTCCATATATGTTACTGCATTACCGGAATGATCAACTTATTGAAAGAGTCATTAAAATAAAATCGGAGTAATCTGTTCTAAAGCATACAAACGAAGGATAAATGAAATACATGATAAAGCCTCTGCTTTATACCATTTACCTCCTGCAGGTGTTTCTGTTTACGGAATCGCCAGGCGCTACGACTTATTATTCTGCAACCAATGGGGGATATTGGAATTCACCTGCCACCTGGAGCACGGTTACTTACGGAAGCAGCATGAATACCGGAAGCTTTCCGGTGACCGGTGATATCGTCTACATTGGAGACGGCTATACCATCTATATTACCACGAGTTGTGGTGCCTCTTTTATTACAGTTGGTCAGGGTACATCCGGTATCCTTCAATATACGGGAGCAGGCACCTTTACCATGACGGTATCGGGCAGTATTGCCATTGAATCCGGGGCCAAGTTCCTTTATAATTCTAATAATAACCGAACCCATAACCTGTTTATCAGCGGAAATTTTACCAATAACGGCACCGTTGACCTGTACTATGATTCCAATGATAAGGTAAATATCACCTTTAACAGCACCAGTAATACAGTGGTATCCGGTTCCGGGACCTGGGCGCTGAATGATGTCACGCTAACCAAAAGCACCTCCACTTCCTATTACCTGGATGTACAATGCAGCGGATTCGAAGCTGCCATTTCAACCTTATCCGTCACTTATGGAACATACATTCACAATAATGCAGGAACCTATAACATCAATGGAGGTGCCTCCTCATTTACCATTGCTGAAAATGTCATTTTTAAAGTTCCGGCCGGCAATTTAAAATTTTCTTCCTCCGCTGATTTCCTCTATCTGTACGGTTCCCTGTACGTCAATGGGGGAACTGTTACTTCGGGAAGTACGGATGGTAACAAAGGTATCCGGTATGATAAAACAGGTTCGAATACACCTTACCTGGAAATTTCATCCGGCACTATGACGGTCTACGGCGGTATTTCCTATGCATCCGGCGCCGACAGCGACCCCTTTGGCTTTAAAATGACAGGAGGCGACCTGTTGCTGAACTGCGGAAGCAACGGAACTTCCGTCGAGGATTTCTATATAAACGATGTTTCCGGAAGCTCTTTCTATATGAGCGGAGGAACCATGACCCTGCAGAAACCAAATTCCTCACCCGGAAATAATTCCACAGACTTCGCCCTTTGCGGAACCAATGGAACTGTAACCGTGACGGATGGCAGTATTGTTTTTGGAAATGTTTCCACACCTTCAGGTTCTGTTTTTTGTTTTACCCCGTATCCGGGAATAACGCATCCGCATTTTAAAGTAACCGGTCCTACCGGAACCGCCACATCACTGGTGACTTCAAAGAGTACTACTGCAAATTTTCAATTGCTCAGTTTGTATATCGATACCTTGAAAACATTTGACTTCCGCTCCATACAGGGAGTGGGGGGTGATTCTAAAAAAATGAACCTGAATGGAACCTTTGACGGAACCCATGCGCTTTATAACAAAGGAACCTTTACTGCACGAAGCGGCAGGGTCAGCATGGCTGGCTCGTCTGCCCAGGCTATCGGCGGCACTTCCTCAACCAGCTTTTATGACCTGGAAATAAATAACAGCAACGATATAAACTTAAATGCCGCGATTACCATCAGTGACAGCCTGGTTTTAACATCAGGCAAACTGATTTCCACTGCAACGAAATCTGTCACACTTCTGGCAGGGGCACAGACAGACATCGGCTCCCCGGCATCCTTTGTGGACGGACCTTTGATTTACCAGGTTGCCGGAACCTCGCTTTACAACTTGAATTTTCCGATCGGTACATCCGGCAATTACCATCCGCTGGTACTTTCAGTTCAGCATACGAATTCCACTTCCGTCAGCTATACGGCACAGATGATCAACACCCCGGCCAGCAGCCTGGGGCTTGCATTACCCCTGTCCCTTTCAAAGGTATCGGATGTCCGGTATTACACGATTAACAGGGAAGCCGTGGCAAATCTCAGCCAGGCCTTCCTGAAGCTATATTATTATGATGATGACGGCGTCACCGATCCGGTCAATCTCAGGGTGGCACAGGATGATGGCACCACCAACTGGCTGAACAGGGGTGGCATTGGTACGGCTGCCGGCATTGGCACCATTACTTCTGGCATCTTTACCGCCTTTAATTCCATTTACAGCCTGGCCAACACGACCGGGGGAAGCAATCCTCTTCCCGTTGAATTGATCAGTTTTGCAGCCTCAGCTGAAGATAAAAAAGCCCTGCTAACCTGGGAAACCGCGTCCGAAGACCAAGTCGACTATTTCACAGTTGAACGATCGTATAACAATTCAGATTTTACCCCGGTATTACGAGTAAAGGCAAAAGGAACATCACACGGACTTCAATCCTATTCCGGAATTGATCTACCCCGAAATGAACACACCGTTTATTACCGTCTTCACATCACTGACATGGATGGTCATTCGGAATACGGCCCGGTCAGAGTGATTCAATTCAGCAATACGGAAACCATGAATATATTCCCGGTTCCGCTTCAGGGCAATATATTGCATATTCAAACCGGTCTGCAAAATACCGATCAGGCTGAGCTTAAGGTATTCGATGTGACCGGAAGGGAAATGACCACTCAGAAAAATTACGATTCTGTAACAGGAGACTGGATCCTGGATTTGGGCAAATCCGTCTCGAAGGCCAACACCACACTCTTAATTTCGTTAATTTCCCAAGCGGGTATTCAATATAAAAAAGTAATCGTAACTCCTCCATGAGGAACACTATTTTTATAAATCGATAACCATGGTACAAATTATATCTTTTTATTTTGAGGAAAAAAATTTTGCAGACCTGGCCTTTCTGATCCGCCGGAAGGTCTTTGTCGATGAACAACGGGTGAGCAGGCATGATGAGTATGATAATTTTGAAAAATCCGCCATGCACTACCTGGCCTATGTGGATGAAAAACCCGTTGGAGCTGCCCGGTGGAGAGAAACCAACCAGGGCATTAAGCTGGAACGATTTGCAGTTTTAAAGGAATACCGGAATCGGGGAATCGGTTCCCTGTTGCTAAAGAAAATACTGAGGGACGTCAGGAATCTGCAAAAAAAAATTTACCTGCATGCCCAACTGCCTGCAGTAAAATTTTACGAAAAGGAAGGATTCCGTATAGAGGGAGAAATTTTCTCAGAAGCCAGCATACAGCATTTTAAAATGCAGTTGGCGGGCTGATTATTTTTTCCTCTTCACTTTAACATGACCCCAGTTTTCACCTCTTTTTATCCGGAAAACCTGCATGGGGGTGATATCAAAACGGGATGCAATATCCTTTACGGTTAACCGGCCGGCAAGGATCATTTCCTTAATCCGTACGACCTTGGCTTCGGAGAGTTTGCTATACCGGATCCTGGAGCCCATGTTTTTCAAAGCGGGGTTTTTACGGTAGTGCTCGTTGACATCATCCTGGGTGGCCCATCGAAGGTTCTTAGCCGCATTATTCCGCTTATTGTAGTCCAGGTGAATCACAAATTTCTGTTTGCTGCCCTTCTTCGGGACAAAATGTTCAGCCACCAGTTTATGAACATACCGGGTATAACTGTTTCCGCCCGGACGCAGGTTCAGGGATGCATAGCCCTGAATGGTGGCCCCCTTCAGTAAATCACCGTCGGTAACATCTTTGGAATAACTGGCCAGGCGACCTAAAGTTGAAACAGCATAGCGGTAACGCAGTTCAACGCCACGGCCAAAACGGATTTCCTTCCATTTCTCGTTTTTAAGTGTTTTAATCATTATAAAAATAAGTTAGGGTTTAGCTATCAAAGGTAATTTTTTTTTATTCATTCAAAAATATTTTTTTTATTTTTTTTCCGGGCTGTCCCTGCCCATAGTCCAACCGCCATCCCTAAACGAAATCCTTAACTGAAAAAATATTACATCTGCCTGTAACCAATACAGACTGCCCGGCGTCATAGCAGTATTCAAACAAACTTTAACAGGGGTTTAACACGGTTTAACTTCTTCTTAACCGGCCGGAGAAAAAGTGAACCTACCTTTGCCCCAGTCATTTTAACCATTAAAAATTCAACAAATGAAAACAACAAAGAATGCCCGTTTTTTGAGATTTACCATGCTTGCCATGGTTCTGTTCCTGAATGTCCTGTTCCGGGTACATGCACAAACTACCAGGGCTGAAATGAGCCCTGAAATGAGGGAAAAAATTGATCTTGTCAATATGCAGCTTGCAGATGCCATGCAAAAGGGTGACCTGAACCAGGTGATGGATCTGTATGCCGATGATGCAACCTTTGTGTTAGCGGGCGGAAAAGCGCTCCGGGGAAAAAAGGAAATAGCCGGATATCTGGGAAACCTGAGCGGTGTCCGAAATGTTAAAATGAACGTGGTGGATGCCGGCGGCAACGGCAAAATCCTTTACCAGGTATGCCAGACAACGTATACGACAACAGTTGACGGCAAGGAAAGCGAGCAAACCAGGGATTACGTCATGGTACTGGAACGGCAGTCTGACTGGGGTTACAAGATTTCTGTCAACAGCAGCAACTAAGGCTGATACCGGGGCCGTAACCCCGGTTGTTTAAGCCGGTTTTACCCGGAAGGACCAGGTCAGGGTAAATCGTGCCACTTCCTTTCCATCCCTGTTGGTTCCAATGGTCAGGGCATCGAAGGTCACCCCCTCCCCGGTTTCAATGGCTTTCTCGATGGCCAGCTTCATGTCCTGCTGCCCGCGAAAGGTAAAGGTGGACCAGCCGGTGGCCTTCTTGGAAAATTCCGCCTTTACCCCGGTTACCAGCATGGATACGGCAGGGTCTGATTTCCAGGTATATTTAAAGGCCGGGAGGCCGGTGGATATCTCTGCACCTATACCCAAAACGGCAAAATAGGTCGATTTAAACGGGTTCCTGTTCAGCCATTTATAAGGCACCTTAACGATGCATATTTCCTCGTCCAGTTTAACGACACGGAGTCCGGTAAAAAACCCCAAGGGCAATATACGAAGCAGAAATAGCCGGAAAAAAAAATTACGCTTTTCCAGTTTATTCATCAGGCTGATGGTGCCCGCCTGTTTCTGACGGTAAAGTTCTAGCGAATTATTCATCATTATATCTGGCTCCAGTACAATTCAAGCACCGAAGCAGTAAAAATAGCGGAAATAATCACACCATCCCTTTCCCACCCGGAAAATGTATGGAAGGAATGTGCGGCCGCCAAAGACACCACAGGAACCAGGCAGCACCATACCCTTTCGGTTTCCATGAAAAACAAACCCGAAAACGATGCCGCGATTATCGTCAGCAGGCCGGCCATGGGTAATAACGAATTGGAGGCCCGGGTGTACCTATCGCTTCTTCCCATAAGCGGAATCAGCAGCATCAGTGAAAATGCAATCACTCCTGAACCTGCCACAAAGCCCAATAAATTACCGGTACTTCGTATAATATAACGGTATGGATTATCAAACGCTCCTGACCCCAGCAGTTTTCCACTTTGCTCCATGGCGGTTTTAAAACAGGCCGCGATATCAAACTCTGTACATCCGTATACCAGTAACCAGGCTAATGCATTTATAATCACGATGGGAAAAGCCAATCTCCATAACTCCATGGAAATGGTCCTTTTGGAAAGTAAAAGCAATATGGAATAGAAACCGGCAAACAGGAAAAATAAACTGACGGTAAATGAAAAAAACAGGTAAAGTCCCATGACGATTCCTAGAAGCCAGGGTAAAACACCCTCCCCGGTTTTAAAGTAACGGATTAACAGATATACTCCCGACGCAAAAAACAATACAGGAATTGGCGTGAAATCAATGGAGGAGAATATCAGGACATTGGCCGCGGTAACAAACAAACCTTGTCCAAAAAGCTGCTGTTGAAAATTCCATCCGAGAAGGCGCGCTGATTTTCCAATCATAACAGTACTCATCAGGATACATGTAAAAAGCAGGGAAACCACCAGCCCGGGTATCTGCCAAATTTGCTCCAGGAAAAGCAGCAACAGGTTTCCGGGCGGATAATGATTATTGTGTTCCCCCATTTTACCCATCGTCGGAACGTAATAAGTCAACAGATCAGGAACACTTTTAAAAAACCGGAGTCCTTCAGCAAACGTGGAGAAATGAACGGTCATTTTTTCCAACCGGTTAACCCCGTCGGTGTAGGCAAAAGACAGTAAAAGTGCCAGCTGAACCGGTATCCAGGAAAATGTCATCCCGCGGGGCTGAAGATGCGGCAGAAGCCATTTCCAGGCCAGCATAAAAAACAGGACGGCCAATCCCAAATGGGTATAATTGCTTTTCAGGAGGTCCTGTCCGAGTCCATATAAAGGAGCATGAAACGTGCGGACCGGTTCCCGGAAAACGTCAAGACGGAATCCGGTCTTTCCGATATATTGTAGGTATACCGTATTCCAGAGTGAAATCAAAAACATGGCACCGGAAAGAATGACCAGTAGCCATTGGGAACCGGAGGTTTGACGAAAAAAGATTCTTTCAAAAACTGCCAGCAGGATTGCGCCAATTGTTAAAGCCAGGGCGGCGGACAGGAATATCAATTGGTGGTGCCTGTCTTCTACCTGCAGAAAAAAAACCATGGACAAGGGAATAAAAAAGCAGAGGGCTCCTGTTCGTAACCAGGAAAACGATTTGAAAAAACCTGTTTTAATGCGTATCATAAAAAGGCTGAAGATATGAAATAGCCGTTAAACAGCATATATAATGCTCTAAACTTCAGATATTTTCATAGGTTTGAGGGAAACGGTCTTCCTGGTTTTCAAACAATAAATAGTTCATAAGTTCCCTAAAAAAGTCAACGATGTTAATAAAAAACCATGAAAAAAAATGCATAAAAAATTTGGTAGTATGAAAAATATTTATAAATTCGCAAAATAATCTGTCAACTTATTATTCTTAACCCCCCCTCCCTAACCAACCTCATTATGGAAAAAAATCTATTTGTTAAGCTGTTTAAAACCCTGTTACCAGTGGTTATCCTGATCTTTATCACCATGAATTCCGTAGCCCAGAATCAAAGGCGCTACATCAAGGAAATATCAGCCACTTCACAGACCATTACCTATGAATTGTACGATGTTGACTATTACCGATCCACCAATAATTATACAGACGCCCAGTTGCTTGCCCGGTATTCCATCCGTCCCGGCTTTGTCAGCATTACTCGGGATGCCTCAAAGCAGGTATTTTACCTGGAGCTGAACCGGAATTTTGCTGAAAGTATTATTAAATCCACCGTTTTTAATTTCAATGAGATAGAAATCAAAAGACTTCCGCAAAACCAGCCGGTTCCAAATCCAAATCAGCATTAAACCGGCCTGATAGAGGAACCAACCAGTGTTGCAGTTTTTCAAATTATGCCTCTTGCCGGAACCCGCTTCATGAAAATAAAACATAAAAAAATAACAAATTAACCCCCATCATTATGAAACAAACTTCATACATTAAAAGTGCGGTTTTAATTAGCCGCTGGGTAATCTGCATACTGCTTGTCGGCGGATTATTTTCATCCAGTTCCTACGGGCAGTGTATTCAAGGCTCTGCTTTCGGCACCCAAACCCTGTCCGCTTCCGTTGGCGGCTCTGCCACCATCGGCTGTAACTTTGCAGGTGAATATGGTACCTGGAACGGTGCCGTAACGGGCAATACCTATACCTTTACCTCTACGGTTGGCACGGATTACCTGACCATCAGCACGGCTCCGGGCGGACCTGGAATTGCTTTCGGAACCCAACCCCTGGTATGGACTTCCACCATCACCGGAACCATTTATGTTCACGTAAGTACAAACGCGGCCTGTGGTACAGCCGGCAGTTGTCGGGATATTACGGGTACCACTACGGCGCTTGCACCAGTGGTCGTACTGACGCCTTATACAGGCTCCAACTCCATACCATGCGGACAAGCCAGTACATTGTGTACCCATGCCGGTTGCGGAGCTACCTATAGTACTTTTGCTGACGGCCATACCATTATAAATGCAGCCAACTCTGCGGTGGTTAATATTAACGGAAGTTATAGTACAGAATCCGGTTTCGATTTCATCACCATTTACAATGGATCCGGAACAGGTGGAACCATTGCCTTTGGACCGGTTTCCGGAAGCGGAATCATTAATTTTACAGGTGTACCAGGTCAAACCTATACCATTCGGTTTACCTCCGATGTAAGTATCAATTCGACCGGTTACAACTTAGCTGTTACCTATACGGGATCATGCCTCCCGCCATCGCTGCTGGTACCTTTTACCGGTTCCAACTCCAACCCCTGCGGAACCAATGTAACACTTTGTACCCATGCCGGTTGCGGATTGAACTATAGTCCAAATGCTGATGGCAATACCGTTCTGCTTTCAGGAGGAACAGCCGTGATCAATATTAATGGATCTTACAGTACCGAATCCGGTTTTGACTTTATAACCATATATAGCGGTGCAGGAACCGGTGGACCTATTGTATTTGGACCCGTTTCCGGCACAGGAGTTATAAATTATACCGGATTACCCGGTCAGATCCTGACCGTGAGGTTTACTTCCGATGTCAGTGTACAATCAACAGGATTCAGTCTTGCAGTGAGTTATTCCGGTCTTTGTGCCTTGCCTTGTTTAATCAGTGCCAGCGCCACAGCAAGTCCGGCTGCCATTTGTGCCGGTGGTTCTTCAACCCTGACGGCGAATGCAGCGGGAAATAACGGTGCGGTTTCTTATTTATGGAGTACCAGTGCGACCACCCAGTCGATTTCAGCAAGTTCGGCCGGAGTATACACGGTAACCGTAACCGACGCCGTTCCTGCAGGCTGTACAGCCAGCGCCACCGTGCAGTTAACTGTAAATCCGGTTCCATCCGTTTCAGCAACCGCCAATCCGACATCGGTAGCCTGTGCCAGCCAGACTGTTCAGTTAACGGCATCCCCGACTCCAACCTGTCTCCCCAACTATACATTGGCACCCATCTCCTACTCACCTGTTACAGGAACACCCATTCAGGGCCCTATCGGTGATGATGCATTAAGTGCCGGCATTCCAATTGGATTTAACTTCCCCTTCTATTGTGGCACCAAATCAACCATTTATATCAGCACAAACGGATTTGTGACTTTTGATCCTTTAGCGGGTTCAGGTTGTTGCGCCGGTCAAACCTTGCCGAATGCATTTTCTCCCAATGATTTGATTGCATTGGCCTGGACAGACCTGTATGCACCAAATCCGGGAATGATCATGTATTATAACCTGACCTCCCCCAACCGCTTTGTAGTTGAATACAACGGTGTTTACCATTGCTGTTCGGCACCCGCACAGGTCACCGGACAGATCATTTTATACCAGGACGGAACCATTGAAGTACACAGCACCTCCATACTGGCCAACGGTACAATGACCCAGGGAATAGAAGATGCAGCCGGTTCCAACGGTACGGCAGTATCCGGACGAAACGGGGTTTCCTTCAGCGCCACAAACGATGCATACCGGTTTACACCGGTTGTAACACCAGGCTATTCCTGGTCACCAAATGCCGGCATGACCGGATCCAATACCTTTAATCCTACGGTTACAGGAATTTCATCCACTACCATTTTTACCGTTACGGCTACCAATGAATTTGGCTGTACAGCGACAGCAACCACACAGGTGACCTTCAATCCGGTTACCGCCTCCTGCAGCGGAACCGACAACGTTTGTTTTGGCGGAAGTACAGGCACAGCCGCAGTTGTGCCAGGCGGTGGCAGCCCCGGATACACGTTTACCTGGAGCAACGGATCAACCACAGCCAGCATTTCCGGATTGACTGCCGGCACTTATTGTGTTACCGTTACGGATATTAACGGATGTACTGGCACCTGCTGTTATACGGTTAACCAACCAACTGCCGTTTCAGCCACAGCCGTTTCAACCAATGCCAGCTGTCCGTTTTGTCCGGACGGAACCGTATCCATCAGTTCGGTATCCGGTGGAACTCCGGGTTATACCTTCACGAATTTAACCGGTTTGTTGCCCGGTAATTATTGCATTACGGTGACGGATGCCAATGGTTGTACCGGTACGGCTTGTGCAACAGTCGGAGCAGCCGGATGCACCATGTCCGCCAATGCTTCCCAGACCAGCGCCGTATCCTGTTTTGGAGGTAATAACGGCAGCGCTTTATCAGCCCCGACCGGTGGTATCATCGGACCATTAACCTATTTATGGTCCAATGGAGCTACCACAGCCGCAATTGGTAGCTTATCGGCCGGTACTTATACGGTTATTGTTAACGATTTGGGCTCCGGATGTGTGGACCAGGGAACGGTTACCATTACCCAGCCTTCCTTGTTAACTGCTTCCTGCAGCGGAACCAATAACATATGCAATGGTGGAACCTCTGGTACTGCCAGTGTGGTAGCCGGCGGAGGAACCTTACCCTACAGTTATGTCTGGAGTAACGGCGGAACTGATGCCAGCCAGAGCGGTTTATCGGCCGGAACGTATTGCGTAACAGTAACGGATGCCAATGGCTGCACGGCAACCTGCTGCTATACGGTTACTCAGCCTGCTGCCATTGCGGTTAGCTCAACCGTTACCAATATCACACAATGTTCTTACAGCACGACAGGAGGCATTAATATCAGCGTCAGCGGCGGAACTCCTGGTACACCCAGTCCACTGCCGCCTTTAACCTATGATTTTGACGCCAGCTTACAGGGATGGACCACCGGAATTGCAGGCACTCTGTGTTTTACCGGAGCTTCAGTGCCTTCCACATGGAATAGCCAGGCATTTGGCTTTAGCGGTCAGAGCTATGGAACGACCAGCGTGGGTGGAGAACATACATATATTCAGTCTCCTGTAATTAATTTGCCCGCCTCCTTAACACTGACTGCAAAATCCTGGTCGAATAACGAACCCGGATATATTTATCCCGGCTGTACCGGATATGATGTGGAATATGTTGAATATTCAACCGACGGCGGAACAACCTGGACGCCATTTTTCACAACCAATCAGGCCAATCTGCATGGAAGCAATCTGGCAACATGGAGTACACTTAGTTATACCGTTCCCATTACGCCCACCTCCAATGGTCGAATCCGGTTCCGTTATGATAATGCCGACGGATGTTGCGGCGGATCAGGAATAAATAACGGTTGGTATATTGATGACGTAAGTATTTCCCAGGGATTGTCAAGTCCTTATTCCTTTGTTTGGAGTAACGGAGCCACAACGGAAGATCTCTCCAATGTCGGTGCCGGTGTTTATACGGTAACCATTACCGACGGTAATGGTTGTACGACAACAGCATCTTATACGATCACAGCACCTCCCGCCATCGCCATTTCCGGCACAACAGTTAACACCTGTACCCCGGGTGGCAACGGAGATGTCAATATTTCCATCAGCGGAGGTACCCCGCTTTCCAACTATGTATATAACTTTAACGGAAGTTTGCAGGGATGGACCACGGGAATCGCAGGCGCCATGTGTTTTGGTGCCTCCGGCCCTTCCACCTGGATCAATCAGGCCTTTGGATTTTCGGGTCAGAGTTACGGGACCACGAGTGTAGGAGGAGAACATTCCTATATTCAATCTCCGATCATTACCCTGCCCAGTACCTTGTCGCTATCCGCCAAATCCTGGTCGAATAATGAGCCTGGTTTCTCATACCCAAGTTGTACCGGCTATGATGTGGAATTTGTTGAATATTCCACCGATGGCGGTGCAACCTGGACGCCATTTTTCACAACCAACCAGGCCAACCTGCATGGTTCCAATATGTCGGTATGGAACACGCTAAGCTATACAGCAAGCATTACCCCTACATCCAATGGAAGAATCAGGTTCCGTTATGATAACGCCGATGGATGTTGCGGCGGATCTGGAACTAACAATGGCTGGTACATCGATGATGTGACCATCAGCGCACCTCCGGGAGGTTATTATTTCCTTTGGAGCAATGGCGCCACCACCGAAGATCTGTCAGGCGTTCCAGCCGGAACCTATACGGTCACCGTAACCGATGCGAACGGATGTACATCAACAGCATCTTACACCATTCTGGCACCGGCAGTTGCTCTATCGGCAACATGCGGTGGAACCAATGCACTTTGTAATGGGGATGCAAACGGTTCAGCCAGCGTCACTGCCGCTGATGGTATTCCGCCCTACTCCTACAACTGGAGCAATGGCAGTACCAATTCTTCAATTTCCGGTCTGATTGCCGGCACCTATTGCGTAACCGTTACGGATGCCATGGGCTGCTCGGCCATTTGTTGTTACACGGTAACCGAGCCGGCAGTTTTATTGGCGTCCTGCAGCGGCACCAACGCACTTTGTAACGGAGATGCCAATGGTACGGCCGCGGTTTCTGAATCCGGCGGAACCGGACCTTACAGTTACCTGTGGAGTAACGGTGGAAATACGAATTCGATCACAGGCCTCCTGGCCGGCACTTATTGTGTTACCGTTACCGATGCCAACGGATGTACCGCAACATGCTGCTATACTGTTACCGAACCTGCTGTTTTATTGACCCTTACCGCACAGACCAATGTTAGCTGTTTCGGCGGCTCAGACGGTATGGCAACTGCCAACCCTACAGGTGGAACAGCACCGTATTCCTATGCCTGGTCAAACGGATCCACATCGCAAACCACCACGGGTCTCTCCGCAGGCACCTATTCCGTGATTGTTACCGATGCGAATCTTTGTACCACATTGGCTTCTGTTATCATTACGGAACCACCTCAATTGGTTATTTCTGAAACACACGTGGATGTTTCCTGTAACGGCGGAGGAAACGGCTCCATTGATCTGACACTGGTTGGTGGTACGCCTCCCTTTACCTTCCTGTGGTCAAACGGAGCAACTACCGAAGATCTGGTTAACCTTTCTTCTTCCACGTACTTCGTCACCATTACGGAAGCGAACGGCTGTACCAGCGCACTTAGTGTAACCGTAACTCAACCCACGGCTCTTGCTGCAGGATTTGTCGTAACCAATGTGACCTGTTTCAGTGCCGGCAGTATCGACCTGACGACAAGCGGTGGAACTCCCGGCTATTCTTGGCTCTGGAGCAATGGGGCCACAACTGAAGATATTAGTGGTCTGACTACAGGTACCTATACCGTTGTGATTACCGATGCAAATGGTTGTTCCATTACAAAATCCAAGACCGTTGGACTCACCAATACGCTGGTGATTTCAGCGGTGGTATCCAATGCGAGCTGCGGGTTGCCAAATGGTTCGGCAACGGTAACGGTTACCGGCGGCACCGCTCCATATACCTATGCCTGGGCAACTGTTCCGGTTCAAACAACGGCCACGGCCACAGGCTTATCTGCCGGTGTGGTCAGTGTTACGGTTACGGATGCTTTCGGATGTACGAAAACCAAGAATATTACCATTACCAACAGCAACGGTTTAGGTGTTAAACTCACCAGTCCAGTCTTTAATGGAGGTTGGAACATTAGCTGTAACGGCGGGTCTGACGGGTCTGCAACTGCATTACCCTTATACAGTACCGGTCCTTATTCCTTTATCTGGAGTACAGGGGCTACCACACAAACTATTTCTGGTTTGGGCGCTGGCACCTATACCGTTACAGTAACCAATGGCGGATGTACGGCAACCGGCCAGATTACCCTGAAGCAGCCCAATCCACTTGCCATTACCTTTGTTAAAACCAACGTCAGTTGCTTCGGCGGTGCAAACGGTACAGCAAAAGCCGTTAAAACCGGCGGTACCAACCCGGTAACCTATTCCTGGAATACCATTCCGGTTCAAACCACCCAGACCGCTACGGGATTATCAGCAGGGGTTTATACAGTGACCATTACAGATGCCAACGGATGTACGGCTGCAGCAAATGTGACAATTACCCAGCCTGCAGCAGGTCTGAGCGTCACAGGAGTTACCACCGATCTGAATTGTTTCAACATCAACACAGGAACAATCACCCTGACAGTGGCCGGCGGAACATCACCCTACACCTATCTTTGGTCAACGGGTGCCACCTCGAAAAACAGGACGGGACTTGCAGCAGGCACATACACCGTTACCGTAACGGATTCAAAAGGTTGCGTAACATCTGCAACGTTTACCATCAATCAGCCGCCCGCATTGGTTGTTACCACAACCAAAACGAATGTCAGCTGTAACGGTGGAAACAACGGAACGGCTACGGCCAATGCGTCCGGAGGAACACCTGGTTATACCTATTCCTGGAATACTGTTCCTGTTCAGACAAATGCAACGGCTACCGGCTTAACGGCAGGGACAAAGACCTGTACGGTAACCGATACGAAGGGCTGTACGAAGACGGTTTCTGTTACGATCAACCAGCCTGCTGCAATCAGTATAGCCACAACCCAAACCAACGTTTCCACCAACGGTGGCAATGATGGCGCTGCAACTGCCAATCCATCAGGCGGTATTTCACCTTATGGCTATACCTGGAGCAACGGCGGAACCACCCAGACTATTTCTGGTCTGACGGCTGGCGCTTATACCGTTATTGTAACGGATGCCAATGGTTGTACCAAATCCAAAACGGTTACGATCACCCAACCCGGACCAAGGATTTCCGGAAGCCTGGCAGAAGAGCTTTATTCGCTCAACCTGTTCCCGAATCCAAATAACGGGGTGTTTAGCCTGACCTTTGAATCCGATAACCAATACCAGTATATGGTACAGGTCATCGATGTGACCGGCAGGATGGTTTATTCGAAGTCCTTCGCCACCAGCACTGGCGTCAACAAACAATCCTTCGATTTCAGTTTGCTGCCGAAAGGCGTTTATATGATGAATGTGAATACCAATTCACAACACCGGATTATCAAGGTGGTCATCGAGTAAACCGAACGGTTTTAAAAATAAAATCCCGGCCCAAAAGGCCGGGATTTTATTTTAGGTCAGTTTTTATTTCTATGTGAAAGGGTATTCAAAATGCAACCTTAAAGAATCCTGAATTTTTACCCTGAAAAACAGGGGGTTCAAAAAAATTAGTTGAACCTGTAAAATTCATTTTGTATCTTAGTGGAATAAATTGCGATTTACCCATGCCAGGGATGCCGTATCTTCTCATCCTGTTCCGAGCCCAGTAGCATAAAGACCGTTGTTTCCCCGTCCTGCACAGTTCCGGCAGGTTCTGAACCACCTCCACAAAAGCTGTTCATCCGAGTCCATTTTCGCTTTCCTGCTGCCATAACGATCACGAATATACCAGCTATGAATAACCTGAAATTCCAGTTTATGCCTCCATTGAATAATTTTGCAAAAGTTCTCCTTGCCATTGTAGTATTCTTCTCCCTTGCTCAAAAAAATGCAACAGGGCAGGCGAATCAATATGCATTTTCAACTTCAGGAGGAATATCCCTGCAAACTTTAAGTTCACCGGCTGTGCTGATTGGAAGCGGGGTGGATAATTCATCTTCCCCCTTGACCAATATCGGGTTCAATTTTGATTTTGGAGGCTCCAATTACACCCAGTTTTCTGTTTCCAGCAATGGTTTGCTATGTTTAGGCAGTGTGGCCAACAGCAGCGGAAGCATCAATACTGCTACGGCCGCCCCCTACCCGGTCATCATGCCCCTTCTGGACGACCTGATAACGGGAACCGATGGGAACGTTCAGTACCAGTTACTGGATACCGCACCCCACCGTATCCTGGTTGTGGAATGGAATGTCAAAAACTGCTGCGTCAATAATCCTGCAAATAAACGTTTTCAGGTCTGGCTTTTTGAAGGCAGCAACCTGATTGCCCTGGTTTACGGCAGCGGCGGCTTGATGCTGAGCGCGGCTGTTGGAATTGCTACCGGATCCTCCAACTTTAACGGCGTCATAACCCACAATTCCAGCAACAGTACCGTAACAGCACAGGACACCAATACCGTATGGCCCGGAAACGGCAGGGCCTATTTCTTTAATTGCAACGCCTCGACAGCTTTTCATAAATTCAGCACGATACAGGGAACAAGCCTGCAATCGTTGAGTTCTCCCGTTACTCTTTTTGGACCAGGTAATGATGATGTTTCATCGGTTCTGACCAATATTGGGTTTACCTTCAATATGAACGGTGTAAATTATTCCCAGTTCTCCGTTTCCAGTAATGGCATATTAACGCTTGGCGTACAGGCCAATTTTGATTTTGAAAATTCGACCAATAATATCGGGACTTACCCTGCCATCATGCCCTTGTTTGATGACCTGAATACCGCCTCCAATGGGAATATCCGGTATAAATTAAAGGGAACTGCTCCAAACCGCATACTTGTCGTGGAATGGAACGTGGAGAATTGTTGTGGGGGTACCTTTAATAAGACCTTCCAGGTTTGTCTTTTTGAAACGAGCAACATCATCATGATCATATATGGAAGCGGAACGGCTATGGCCTCTTCCACGGTTGGGGTCGCGAATACTGACGCACATTATACGGATGTCAATACAACGGACCATACCGCATTTTCCAACATCTTCCAGGATAACAATGTGGATTGGCCGGGAACCGGAAGGGCCTATATTTTTACGCCCCAGTGCGGCGCACAATGCGCACTTACGGTGTCTGCAGCCGCATCAGCATCAGCGGTTTGCCCGGGGTCTTCAACAAGTCTGACTGCCACGCCTGCCGCTAATAATGGAAGTGTAACCTATCTTTGGCAACCCGGAAATTTAACGGGAGCGGTTGTCAATGTTAGTCCGTTATCGGCCACCACTTATACGGTGACCGCAACGGATGCTGCCCCTGCCGGTTGCACGGCAACGGCGACCATTCAAATCGGTATGCTGGCTGTTCCTGTTGTTAACGTTTCCGCAACTCCCTCTTCTCTTTGCGGACCGGTTGCCGGAAGCTCCCAACTTTTGGCAAGCCCTTTCCCGACCTGCATACAGGATTACACCGTTGGATCCATTCCGTTTAATCCTCTATCCGGAACCGAAACCACCGTGACCTTAGCAGATGACGAGGTCAGTTCAGCCCTGCCTATCGGATTTAATTTCAGTTTTTACTGCTCAGCAGTCAGTACTTTTTACATATCCTCAAACGGGTTTATTACCTTCAATAACGGTTCAAGTGATGGTTGCTGCGAGGGTGGATCATTGCCAAACGGAGACCCCCTGTTATCCAATCTGGTTGCCGGAGCCTGGAACGACCTGGACCCTTCCTCGCAAGGTACCATTTCTTATTTTACAACCGGATCCCCGCCGTTTAGAAAGTGTGTCATTAAATTTGCCAATGTTGCCCATTTAAATACACCCAATCCGGTAACTTTTCAAATTATCCTTTACGAAACAACGAATTTCATTGAAATTCATTCCACCTCCATCATCGGGACCGGTTCACCACATACGCAAGGAGTGGAAAATAACGGGGGGTTGATTGCAACCACCACCCCAGGCCGCAACGGGCAGTCATTTACAGCCGCCAATGATGCCTATCGGTTCACGCCTAAAGCCACCGTGAGTTATAACTGGACACCGGCAGCAAATCTGAATAGTCCGTTTATCAATAATCCTGTTTCTTCAGGCTTGACGGCAAATA
Source organism: uncultured Flavobacteriaceae bacterium (assembly GCA_964458125.1). GTDB lineage: Bacteria > Bacteroidota > Bacteroidia > AKYH767-A > OLB10 > CAYWHE01. The sequence goes on from CAYWHE010000009.1 coordinate 29,167, forward strand.
CCATTTACACCGTAACCGGTACGAATGCTTCAGGTTGCAGTTCAACCGCTACAGTTCTGGTGCAGGTTAAAACGGTTTCTGCATCCTGCAGCGGGTCACCGGTTTCCTGCCTGGCAGCCAACACCGGAACTGCTTCCGTATCAGCCAGCGGTGGCACTGCACCATTTGGTTATTTATGGAGTAATGGCGGAACCACATCTTCCATCAGCAACCTGGTTGCAGGAACCTATTGCGTCACGGTGACCGATGCTGCCGGATGTACAGGTACATGCTGTTATACGGTATCTCCACCATTATCCGTAACCGCTTCCTGCTCCGGAACACCAATATCCTGTGCCGGAGGCAGTAACGGTTCCGCCTTTGTAACAGCATCTGGTGGTACACCGGGGTATTCGTATGCCTGGAGTAACGGTGGCACCTTGTCAGCGATAAGCGGATTAGCACCCGGAACTTATTGTGTAACCGTAACGGATATCAATAATTGTACGGCCACCTGCTGTTATATAGTCACGCAGCCAACAACCCTGTTGGTTTCCTGCTCAGGCAACAATGTTTCCTGTTTCGGAGGAAATAACGGAACAGTCTCAGCTGCCGGTACCGGGGGCACCCCAGGTTATTCCTACACATGGAGCAACGGGGCCTCTACGGCCTCCATCAGTAACCTGATAGCTGGAAATTATTGCGTGACCATGACGGATCTGAATGGTTGCACGGCTACCTGCTGTTATACGGTGACGCAACCTGCCAATGCTGTTTCCGTCACCTGTTCCGGCAGCAATGTCAGTTGCTTCGGTGGAAATAACGGTTCTGCATCAGCCGTTGCTGCAGATGGCACACCCGGTTATAGTTACCTGTGGAGCAATGGTAATACAACAGCTCTCATCACCGGACTGACAGCCGGCTTGTATTGTGTAACGGTTACCGATGCCAATGGCTGTACAGTCTCCAGTTGTTACCAGGTTACCCAGCCGAACTTCCCTTTATCAGTTACCTGCGGCGGAACCAATATTTTGTGTTTCGGAAATGCAACGGGTACTGTCTCGCTTACCGTTAACGGAGGAACCCCCGCTTACAGTTTTGCATGGAGTAACGGTGCCACCACGCAGAATCAAGCAGGTCTGCCGGCCGGAACATACTGCGTTACAGTTACCGATGCCGCTGGCTGTACAATTAGTTGCTGCTATACCGTATCACAACCCTCACAGTTAATCGCCAGCTGCTCTGGAACGGGTACTTTATGTCCCGGATCAGGTTCAGGTACAGCCTCCGTTATTGCCTCCGGAGGCCGGCCGGGATATACCTACCTGTGGAGTAACGGATCTACTGGTTTGTCCATATTGGGCCTTTCCGCCGGCACCTATTGTGTCACCGTAACGGATGATAACGGATGTACCACTTCCTGTTGCTATACCGTATCCGACCCGACTCCGGTTTCTGCCACCTGCAGCGGCACTGCGGTATCCTGCTTCAATGGCTCGAATGGAACCGTTTCGGTGCTGGCCACGGGCGGTACACCAGGTTATACCTACAATTGGAGCAATGGCTCCACCAAGCAAACTCCAAACTTCCTTGCTGCAGGAACATACTGTGTTACTGTTTCAGATGCCAACGGATGTACCGCTACCTGCTGCTATACCGTTACTCAACCTGCCCTGCCTTTAACTGCAATATGTTCAGGCACTGCTGTTACCTGCACAGGCGCGAATAATGGAAATGCAGCGGTTAATGCAACGGGAGGCACCTCCCCTTATTTATTTGCCTGGAGTAATGGGGCCACCAATTCTTCCATTTCCGGATTGGATGCCGGAAATTATTGCGTTACCGTTACCGATGCCAATGGCTGTACGGCCACCTGTTGTTTTACGGTTACCCAACCTTCTTTACCCGTTTCAGCCTTCTGTTCCGGCATTCCTGTCTCCTGTTTTGGAGGCTCTGACGGAACAGCATCCGTAACAACCGGCGGTGGAACACCCGGTTATTCCTATTTCTGGAGCAATGGAGGTACTTCTTCTTCCATAAATGGTTTGCCTGCCGGTAATTATTGCGTTACCGTTACCGATGCCAACGGTTGTACCGCTTCCTGTTGCTATACTGTTTCAGGACCGGCTTCTCCCCTTTCCGCCTCCTGTTTGGGAACCAACCTGACCTGTACAGGCTCTGCAGACGGAACTGCTGCCGTTACCGCCGGAGGCGGAACCCCGGGCTATATTTATAACTGGAATAACGGGGCCACCACGGCATCCGTTTCCGGCCTGTCTGCAGGAAATTATTGTGTAACGGTGACAGATGCCAATGGCTGTACTGCTACCTGCTGTTATTCGGTTTCCCAACCTGCATTTCCACTAACCGCATCCTGTTCAGGTACCCATGTAACTTGCCCTGGAGGCAATGACGGTTCGGCCTCGGTATCATCAACCGGAGGAACGCCCATCTATTCCTATTCCTGGAGCAACGGAGGAACCAATTCATCCGTTTCAGGATTATCCGCCGGAAATTATTGTGTCACCGTGACCGATGCCAATGGCTGCACCGCTAACTGCTGTTTTGTCGTTACGCAACCGAATGCACTTTTGATTTCCTCAACAGGAAGTTCCATTTGTACCGGTTCTTCGAATGGAAGCATTTCCATACTTGTTAGCGGAGGCACGCCGGCCTATAATTTCGCCTGGAACAACGGCTCCTCAACACAAAATCAAACCGGCCTGGTATCAGGCAACTATACCGTAACAGTAACCGATGCTAACGGTTGTACATCATCAGCTGCAGAGACAGTGAATGCGATTCCGCTGCCTTCCGTCTTTACAGTTACCGGTGGAGGTACTTACTGTTCCGTTCCGGGTACAGGTGTACTGCTTGGTTTAAGCGGCAGCCAGAACGGCATTACTTATCAGCTTCAGCTCAATGGCAACTCCAATATTGGAAGTCCGCAACCAGGTAATGGAAATCCTCTGAATTTTGGACTTCAGACCAGCATTGGAAATTATACGGTTATGGCCACAGACACCATCAGCGGTTGCACCAATACCATGTCGGGAACGGTGCCGGTTGCCGTTACTGCGGCCTCCAACTGGTATCTTGACAATGACAGTGACAGCTATTATGCAGGAAGTCCGGTTTTAGCCTGTAACAGCCCTGGTTCCGGGTATACACAAACCGTTACAGGAGGCAATGATTGCAATGACAGCGATCCACTGATCAATCCCGGGCAGGCGGAAATCTGCGGAAACGGCCTGGATGACAACTGCAACGGCAGTATTGATGAAGGTTGCTGCAATATCAGCCTGAGCGGTGTCGTAACAAACGTTTCCTGCACCTCTGTGAATAACGGAAGCATCCAGGTAACTTCATCCAATTCCAGTGGTACAGCTTCCTATACCTGGAGCAATGGTGCAACCACCCAGGATATTTCCGGTTTAACCGCCGGATCGTATACAGTTACCGTTACCTATGGGCCCGGATGTTCACAAACTCAAAACTTTACTGTCAACCAGGCCAGTTCCTTCGGCGTGAATGGGGTTGTTACCCCTGTTGCCTGCAAAGGAGCCAGTACCGGCAGCATCCTGATATCCATGAGCGGCGGCATACCGCCGTTCACCTTCCTTTGGAACAATGGAAATACTTCACAGAACAGGCTTTCCATATCGGCAGGCACATACACCCTAACGGTTACAGATGCGGCCGCATGCATCAAAGTGAATACATTCACGGTTACACAACCTGCGACCAAACTTGTCATCAATACCAATAAAACGAATGTCCGGTGCCCGGGCGCCTCAACAGGAACCGCTAAAGTAGCGCCCTCCGGTGGAAACAGCCCCTACACCTTTGCCTGGAATACCGTTCCGGTAAACACCACCTCTGCAGTTTCCGGTCTTGCGGCAGGTGTTTATACCTGCACCGTTACCGATTCCAATTCCTGTTCAAAAACCGTTACCATCACCATCACCGAACCACCTGCATTTTCGGTTTTCCAGACCCAGACCAATGTTTCGGTCTTTGGCGGTAATAACGGAAGCGCCACTGTTTCGGTTACCGGTGGAACACCCGGGTATTCCTATTACTGGAACTCAGTTCCTATCCAGACCACCCTTACGGCTACCGGGCTCACAGCAGGTACCTATAAATGCAAGATTACCGATTCCAAAGGTTGTGTAATCAAAGTGACTTTTATCATTACTCAGCCGCCTCCAAGACATGGAAATCATGACCAAGTGGCCGATCTTCAACTCCACATTCATCCCAATCCGACAAGCGGAATAATTCAGCTCGGATTTGTTTCGGATAAGCGACAGCCCTGCAGGATGTCGCTGGTTGATTTCACAGGGCGAACGGTATTGGAACGGGATTTCGAATCAGAACCCGGTACCAATAACAGGATATTAGACTTCAGCGCTTATCCAAAAGGGGTTTATATGTTACAGCTTAAATTGGACAGCGGTTTTTACAAAAAAATGATTGTCATTCAATAAGTATTAACCTTTAAAAAAGACCCGTTCTTTCCCGAACGGGTCTTTTTTTTGTTGATAAATAGCCTACCTGCCGGGTTAACCATTTTTTATTAAACGCTATTTTTGTCTTCTTTATGATCCACTATGGCGGGAAACAGTTTTGGAGAACTTTTCAGGATAACCACGTTCGGCGAATCGCATGGGCCTGCAATCGGAGTTGTTATTGATGGCTGTCCTCCGGGTTTAGCCCTGGATATTTCATTCATTCAATCCCAATTGGACAGACGCAGGCCAGGGCAATCAGCACTGACTTCGCAGCGCAGGGAGCCGGACCGGGCCGAAGCGTTATCCGGCCTTTATGAAGGCAAAACAACCGGCGCCCCATTGGCTTTTATCATCCGGAATGAAGATCAGAAGCCTGCAGATTACGATTACATGAAGGAAGCCTTCAGGCCTTCCCATGCTGATTTTACTTATTATAAAAAATACGGCATTCCCGATGTCAGTGGCGGAGGCCGTTCTTCGGCAAGGGAAACAGCGGCCAGGGTTATCGCAGGAGCAGTAGCCATGCAACTTCTTCACAAAAAAAAGATCCGGATTTTTGCTTTTGTTTCCCAGGTTGGGCCGGTACGACTTGATACCCACCCGGCAAAAATTAATTTTAATGAGACGGAGAAGAATCTGGTTCGTTGCCCGCATCAGCCTACGGCTCAGAAAATGATCCGTCTGATAGAAGAAACCCGGAAAAGTGGAGATACGCTTGGCGGCATCGTTTCCTGTGTGATCAGGGGGGTTCCTCCCGGGCTTGGCGAACCGGTATTTGATAAATTACAGGCCGACCTGGCCAAAGCCATGATGAGCATTAATGCCGCACATGGATTTGAATACGGGGATGGTTTTATCAGCGCAACCATGAAGGGATCCGAACACAATGATGCCTTTGTCCGAAAGGGAAACAGGATTACCACCCTGAGTAATCATTCAGGAGGCATACAGGGCGGCATTTCCAACGGGCAGGAAATTATTTTCCGGGTGGCCTTCAAGCCTGTTTCCACGATCATGCTTGAACAACAATCGGTTGACAGGAAAGGAAAAAATATCCTGATCAAAGGCAAAGGCCGTCATGACCCCTGTGTGGTACCCCGCGCCGTTCCAATCGTGGAATCCATGGCTGCATTGGTCCTGGCCGATCATTACCTTCGCAATAAAACGATCCGACTTTAAAATACACGCTCCGGCTAAACGTTACTTGACGTTACTTTACTTTATATAGAAAAATCATGATTAAAAGAATTATTCTCATCATCCTGGCTGTACTCTTTATACTATTCATCACGGTCCTCGCCCTTCCCTTTATTTTCAAAGATAAAATTCTTAAAAAAGTCAAAACCGAAATCAACAACACCTTGGAAGCAAAAGTGAATTTTGATGATTTTGATCTGACCCTGATCAGCAGTTTCCCGGATTTCACCCTGACTCTGGAAAACCTGGTCATCACCGGAAAGGGTGAATTTAATGGGGACACCCTGACATCCATAAAAACAATTTCATTTGGAGCGGACCTGATGAGTATTATCCGTGGCGGCACCATCCGGGTGAATGAACTGCGCCTGCAAGAGCCTTACCTAAACCTGCTGGTTCACCAAAACGGCAAAGCCAACTGGGATATCAGCAAACAGGCACCTGCAACTGCCCCCGGAGAGCAGGAAAAATCCTCTTTCAGTATGAA
>CAYWHE010000010.1:0-34849 GCA_964458125.1 uncultured Flavobacteriaceae bacterium
CGTTGTCCTTGTAAAAGTCAAGTCGACTTGAAAATTCCACCCCAAGCAGCGGCGTTTTGAACCGATCCCGTCTCGCCTGAGGCGAGACGGGATTCATTCGACTACGACTTTCACTTCGGACTTTGTCCTTGTAAAAGTCAAGTCGAATTGAATAACCCCTTTGGACTGATTGATGCAATCGCCTTGCCGCTCTCCCGCATCCGTGGCTCTGAAGGGGCTAACGAACACAAATATTATACTTTCATAATATTACCTGATGGAACATAAAATGTTTTATGGTGCCAGACCCAGGTTGCTTGCAAAAGCCAGCATATAAGAGTAAATCTATCCAGGACTGGAAAATTACGACAGGGATTTTTGAATGAAAATCAACCTGGCGTAAGCTAAAAGCCTCAACACACGGCATATATTTACATGCCTGATTTCCTTTGTCACGAATTGAAACTGGTAATGGAAACCGTTGGTGAAAATCACAAACAAAATCCGGCGTACGATGAAAGCGGAACAGACGCTTTAAAGTACCTGGCCATTCAAGTATTTCGATTTTCAAATGAAGAACTAATTAATGAAACTGAAAACGTTATTGCAAACATAAGAGGGAGATTTTCTTCCGCACTGAATGAATCCTGAATTCCTAGCGAACCGCAGTGAGCGGTGTCAATCTGCCGCTTAAACATGAAGAAACTCTTGCGCAGGCGCCCTCAGGGCCACGGGTGCCGGCCATAGAAAATGGATTACAGTATAATTTAGTTGAGCAAAATCATTTGTTTGCTGTCGGCCGGCTTTCCGTTCACCAATAACAGATACGTATACGTTCCAGGTGTCAGGCTGCGGCCGGCCAACGCGGTTTCACCGTACCCTTTTGATTCAACAGGAATCGACATCATCTCATGTCCGTCGAAAGAATAAATTTTTATTACCGCCATTGCAGCATTGGAAGGGATGTAATACCGGATGATTGTTTTTTCGGTGAATGGATTCGGTACGTTCTGTTCCAACTGTGCCTTTTCAGTTGTCTGAATGACGTCCTTATCTGCCGGGACCTCGGGATGAAACGTGTTGCAGCAACGGCTTAAGGCCTGCTCCATACCCGTGAATTTTTGTTGCAGGTCCTCCATATCTTTTTGCAAACCATTAATTTTTTCTTCTTTTATTTCCAGTTGCCGTTGCTGCTCGCGGATGGCATTGATAAGCACAAAATCCATGGCTCCATAATCGATGGAGAGGTAGCTGTGCTTATCCCCGTTTTTATTCTCATGCGTCCATTCCTTTACCATGTATGGGGCTATCTCCTGAAGGTCCTGTGCCATGATGCCGACAAACTGTTCATCGGCAGGCATGCCGGCCTCACCTGAGTAGTTGTACCGGACCGGTTTCAGTTGATTAACCAGGGACAGGCCATCACTGAAACCGGAAACATTTTTCTTCAGCCGCGCATCGGAAACTACCGTCCAGCTTGAAGATCCCGGTTTTCCGGCCGAGTTGGTACTGAGTTGCAACTGGTAGGATGGGCTGCCCGTTCCGATCCCTACCATGGTTCCGGATCCAGTACCGTCAATGATCAGGTTTCCTCCATTGTTCTGAAGTGTCAGCGTACCTGTGGATCCGTTATTCCGTGACATGATTTCGTTTTCATCCATGACCAGGTTGGTTCCGGACACCGCACCCAGGATTACATATCCGCCTGATGCCAGGGCGGCGTCACTGCCGCCAAATACATGAAGTCTTGCAGCAGGCGTGGTGCTGCCTCCAACAGCCACATAACTGCCCAGCGGATTGAGATAGAGGTTGGAGGAAGCGTTGATGTTATTCCTGGCCTGAATTTTAAATCCATCCATGATGAGGTTGTTGCCAACGGCCTCACCGCACATGATATAGCCGCCGCTGCCGATATTGGCCGTGGTTCCGCCGGATACCTGCAGCTTGCAATTCGGACTTGTGGAGCCAATTCCAAGCCGCTGCGTCGCCGTGCTGTAAAACAAATCGGAATTGGAAGTCATGGTAAAAGTACCGTTCCATAAAGCAAGTTGTCCTGCAGTACCGTTTCCGCTGAGGACGCCACCGCCAGAAATGGTTTGCCAGGAAGCCAGGCCATTGGCATCGGATGTCAGCACCTTTCCGTTTCCAGGAGAACCCCCGTTGATTTTAATTTGTCCGTTAATCTCCAGCGCTGATGCTGGTGAAGAGGTCCCGATTCCCAGCCGGAAATTGGTGCTGTCCCAATACAGGCTGCTGCTGGAGCTCAGGGAAGAATTACCGTTCCAGAAGGCGAGACGGGTGGCTTGCCCTCCCCCGCTGAGTCCTCCTGAGCCTCCTGCCGGAGCAGTTTTCCAGACGGCATTCCCCGTGGCGGCTTCAAAGGTCAGTACCTGCCCGTCAAAACCGCCCGGGATCCGAAATGTTCCATTGACCTCCAGTCTGGCCTGCGGATTACCCGTTCCGATCCCCACATTCCCGTTGGATCGCAAAACAGTGATGGCATTGCCGCTGAAGGAGGAGGCATTGATTACATAATCATTGGCGCCTTGTGCGATCCCTGCACGCCAGGTCTGTGCGCCAAGCCCGCCCCCGGTATTTTTAAACTCAATCATGGAAGTGACGTTGGAATCGGCCCGCTCAATGATCACCGAGGCTGGCCCTCCGGTGGAATGTATATACGCTGTAATGTTACCGCTCCCGGTGATGTCGAGCGTTTTTGACGGAGTCGCTGTACCGATCCCGACCAAGGAACCGGCATCGCCAAGCTGAATAATATTGGCCGCCCCGCTGCTGAGCACCTGACGGCCACTGATCCGGTAAACGGAATCGGTATTGATGCTTCCGCCTTTTACGTCAAGCTTAAATACCGGTGCCGTGATGCCGAGGCCCGTTTTTCCCCCGCTGGTAATCGTCAGTCGAACAGAATTGTTTGTTTTAATACGAAAGGACCTGCCGTCGAGGGTGCCGATAAAATTTGTTCCGGCGGTACCGGAATTTCCGTTGAGGTCCCAGTTGCCCGTGGTGCCATTGGTTTGCGCCATCAGATGAGGGGTAACTATGCCGGTGCAAAGCATCAGGAGAATTGCAGTGAAGCTGTTAAAGAATGTTTTCATTTACATAATGGTTTTTGGAGGTTCAATGGCCAGGGCTGATTTACAGGAACCCAGCTATAATTAAGGAGCAAGTTAGAAAATTTTTCCAACCAACAAAAAATCAGCAGTGGTCCGCGGACTACTGCTGATCATTAAAAACAGCCGGTTAGTTCTTTACAATCTTATGCGCTTTTCCTTCATTCACCACCAGGAAATAAATCCCTGCAGGCTGCCGTCTAATGGGCAGTTCGAGTTCCATGGTTTCTTCTGCAGGTTTTCCCCAGGTAATGATCCGGCCCTGCATATCAAACAAACGGTATGATAAAACCGGCTCCTGGCTTTTAATCCGGATATAATCGCTTGCCGGGTTGGGATAAACCGATACGGAAACCGCTTCCTGTTGATCTTCTATGCGTTCGATGATATAGCTGTAAAAACGGGTGAACATCTGGTAGTCGTGGGGCTGAAAGATATTGCTGGTTTTATCCTGGTATCCGGCTACGGCAAATTGATTGGTGCCCAGCGAAAGTAACGCGATACGGTTTCCGGCTGCACCATTACTGATGATGGAATCCCTGTAATAGTTGCTTCCGTTGCCGAGAGCGTTATAGGCCAGCAGAAACATATGACTGCCCTTGTTGCCGGTTAGGTAGGTAGTGCCTCCGGTAGTGGATATGGCATCCCGGAGTACCGTATTATAAGGAAAAGATGATCCCATATAGGAGGCCGAACCGCTCAGGGTAGCGTCATACTTTCCGATCTGAACGTTATACACGGAGGTATTGCTGTTTTTGGAATAGCCGGCTACCAGAATATCCGACGAACCAGCCAGGGTGATTTTCATGGCCTCCGAATAGTAATTGGTTCCGGGATTGAATACTCTTGAGCTGAGCGTGGAACCATCTGACTTTTTCAGTCTCCTGATCACCCAGGAATGTTTGTTGTTCGGATTGTTCCGTTTGCTGCCGGCTACATAGACATAGGAACTGTTCAGCGCTACTGAATTATACACATTCTGACCGGAATCCAGCGTGCCTGCCAGGCTGTAAATATTACCCATGGTGGTGGCCAGCCGGATGATGAGGGTGGCGGATTTCCCGGTTACTGTGTCCGTGACACCACCGGCTACATAAACGGCCTGGTCAGTCTGGCTATAAAGAATATCTTTCGGATTCTCCTGGTACTGATCCGAAACATTCAGGAAATTGTACAGGTAACTGTATTGAATATACATGTTGTTGCTGGTGGTTGTTTTGGTCAGGCGCAAAGCGGCGAGGGAGGTTGCATTACCATTTGGTTTTTTGCAGGCAATAAACAAATAACCATTGATGCCGGAACCGGCCATTGCAGCATCCACCGGGCTGTGGTAGGTGCTGAAGAAATCAGCGCTCAATGGCGTGACCAGGCTGGTGGCCGAATACTTCAGTACGAGCAGGGACTGGGCACCCGTGGTAATATGAACGGCATTGCACACCACGTATAAATAAGTGGAGCCGTCATAGACCACCTTTTTAACGTATTCCCTGTAATTCACATTGTCGTAGGTGCCCTGAGTGGCGACTACGCCGGAAGCATTGTATTTAATGACGTGAATGGCCTGCGTGGACATCTCCTTCATTTGTTCCCCGGCCACATAGGTGTTGTCGCTGGCATCGGAAACGATATCTTCCGCCACATCGTTGGCGTATACCACCTGCGGGTTGGAGAAGTAATCGTAATACTTAGTGGTGTAGCCGATTTGTCCGGAAGAAACGCTGGTCACCAAAACGGCATACATAAAGGCGAAGAATAAGATGGTTTTTTTCATTTTTTTTGATTTGTTTGATTTGTTTGTTATTATGGATGAATATGGGTCAAAAGTATGCCCGTCCTGCCGCAACCAACCCCTCCGTTTTGAAACCGGCAGGATTCAATGGAAAAACGGCGGGAGTTGCTTTGTTTTCGTTTTCAGCGGTTATGTTAAGCGGGGTCGGGAATTTTAAAAATATCGCTTATTTTTACCGCACCATTACCCGGATCATTTCAACTTAATCAACTGCAAACCTGAAACCGATGCGAATAATCTGCTGGAACATCAACGGTATCCGTGCCATCTGGAAAAAAGGATTTCCGGAATGGTTTGAAAAGGAGAATCCCGATATTTTATGTTTGCAGGAAACCAAGGCCCAGCGTGACCAGCTGGAGGAGCAGGTCCTGAAATTCAGGGACTACCAGAGCTACTTTTACTCGGCTGAAAAAAAAGGCTATTCCGGCGTGGCTGTTTATACCCGAGTGAAACCACGGTCCGTAAAAGCCGGTTTGGGCATACCGGATTTTGATTCCGAGGGACGGGTGATCGAAATGGAATTTGAAAAATTCATCCTGTTCTGCGTTTATTTTCCGAACGGTGGAAGAGGACCGGAGCGGGTGCGGTTCAAACTGGCCTTTTACGATGCCGTTTTCAAACGTGCCCAGGAATTAAGAAAAACTAAAAAGCATATCGTCATTTGCGGGGATTACAATACGGCACATAAGGAAATCGACCTGGCCAGGCCGAAGGAAAACGTCCGCACATCCGGGTTCCTTCCGGAAGAACGTGCCTGGATCGATAAGATCGTGGAAATGGATTACGTTGATATTTTCAGGAAGTACAACCAGGAGCCCGGGCAATATACCTACTGGGACCAGATCACCCGTGCCCGCGACCGGAACGTGGGCTGGAGGATCGATTATTTTTTTGTTTCATCCGAAATGGTTCCCATGGTTACCAATGCCTCCATTCACATGCAGGTGATGGGCAGCGACCATTGCCCGATTGAGATGGAGGTGGCGGATTAACAAGAAGGTTCTCCGTCAAACGAAAATATCCCCCTTCTCATAGCCTACCTTAAGGCTGGAGCAAATGAGGGGCTACACAGGCAACCGGACCAAATAATTGTAAGAAACAGTAAATTTCGAAAGGTTTTGTACTCCTCTTCTTAAACTGTCTGAGCGTTCCAAGACACGATTGATATGCCAATGATTCTTAACAAATTCTCCAAGCCGTCCATTATAATCTGGCCCGACAGGGGCAAATCCGTTTTTAGGTAAAATATCTTCTCTGATTTTTTGGTTTAGGCACCACTTTATAAGGTTAAAACATATACAACTCCGGATTACTACGTTTCGTTTTTAAACCATATCGCTCAAGTTGTCTTCATGCAAAAAGCCGGCAGCCGTATGTTATTCAATTGCGACGGAGATGAATACCAGCGAAGTTCATACGGAAGATTTATACATCCATAATTGATAAATGTACTTCCTTAAACCGCCTTTGTCTATCCGCTATTTTCTGATGAATCCAGGCGGGCCAGCGGGAATTGTCTTCTGCATCAAAAATGCTGACCTGCTGTCCTTCTCCGTTTGACAATAGGTCGGCCGGGGAACAATTTAAAATAGCTGCGGCGGTTTCGACGCCCGAATGGCTGGCACCTGCCACTCCATGTGATAATATGCTGGCACCGCAGAGGTAAAGGTTTTCGATCTCCGATTTTTTGGAGTAGGAAAAAGGACCCGTCTGTGAGAAACTCTTTTCCGTACCGTACACATTTCCTTTTGTGGAATTGATATAAAATTCATTGGTGATGGGAGTGCCCAGTTCCATTTGCACCACATGATCCCCGATACCCGGAATAACACTCTCCATGCTCGTCATAAATTTCCGGCAGATTCTTTCCTTGTGTTGCAAATACTTTTCGGATCGCACCTTACCTTCTCCTTCAAATTCCCGGAAAGATTCGTAATCAATGAGTGTGACCACTTCAAAATTATGATACCGTCCGTTGTAACTGGCAGGATCTTTCAGGGTAGTGCAACTGATAAACAAGGCAGGAAACTCTTCCTCACTTAAAATATCCATTGCTGTCATTTCCGTAAAAAGTGAATCCATGTCGCCCTCCCCTTTTTTTATTTTCCAGATATTGCCGGAATCCATGCCCGCCTTTCGCACATCCATATCCACCGTGAGGAAGAGAATCAGTGAGGTAACGGAATAACGGGTTTTATCCAGTTTTGTTCGTTGCCGTTTACTGAGTTGCTCTTTGCCGACCAGGTCCAGGTATGTTTTACCGGGATCGGCATTGGAAATAACTCTTTTGGCATGGATACGAGTGCCGTCGGCCAGGACGACACCCGTAGCCCGTTTCTTCCCGCGGCCTTCGGTCATGATTTTCTTTACCCCATGGCCGGTTCGTATATGACCACCGTGATTTTTAATGGAATTGGTCATCGCCTTAACCAAAGCGGCTCCGCCACCCATGGGATAAAATCCGCCTTCAAAATAATGATCCATGACGGCACAATGCAGGGGGAAACTGGCCATGCCGGGGGGCAGCCCGTGATCCCCGCACTGAATATTCAATACCTGCCTGAGCAATGGATCCCGGATATGCCAGTCAATAACCCTTTTCAGGCTGAACAATCCGTATTTTCCAAGGTGGCGGGTCAGGTATGGAATCCGCAAATGATCCCGGAAACCCTTCATCAGCCGAATCAGTTGCAACTGCCTGCTCACGTTCCGGACGGTAGTCAGGTATTTTTTAATGCCTTCCCTTTCCAGCGGGAAGCGTTCTCCCAGGCTTTGCCCGAGCCTGTCCATTCCGGCTGGCAGGTCAATTCGAATATCCCCGATCCAGCAATGTTCATAGGCTGCCTTGTTCATCCTGAAAAAAACCAGGTCATTGGCAATGCCCAGTCCTTCATATAATTTACTGGTGGATTCGCCCTTGTCCAGCAATCCGATATAATGCACACCCGGGCTGAATCGCTGACCCTGAAGGTAAAAGCTATGACACCATCCGCCGGGCACGTCATGCTGTTCCAGGACAAGCACCTGCTGTCCCGCTCTTGCCAGGCAAAGGGCGGCCGACAATCCCCCGGCCCCGGAACCGATAATTATCGCATCATATTCTTCCATCGTCGGCAAGGTACGCAAAATGCCGTCAGCATCAGGAATAGTCCTGCGCTTCCGGGTACTGATGGAGCAGGGAGAATCGTCAGGGTTAAACGAAATTATTTTTTCTGGTGGATATACTGCCTGATATTGTTCACATAGGTTTCAAATGCCCTGAGGCCTGCAGGTGTAATTTTGCAGGTCGTCAGCGGATAATTGTCCCGGAACGATTTCCTGACCTGTATATAATCGGCCTCCGCCAGCTTATTGATCTGCACACTGAGGTTCCCGGCAGTGGCACCTGTTTTTTCTTTCAGAAAAGAGAATTCCGCTTCCTTCACACTGACCAGCAAAGACATCACCGACAGGCGTAATTGAGAATGCAGAAGCGGATCAAGCTCTTTAAACATGCCTGCTGAACTTTCTTTTTAAGAGGTAACCGGGGATGATGTATCCCATCAGCACGGCAGCCGCAATGCACAGCAACTGCATATCCAGGGGTGCAAAAAAAGCGGTAATGGCCATCGCCCAGTTAATGATGCCGCCGGCCATCAACGGCCTGAAATTCAGGGCGCCACCGGAAATGAAGAGCAAGATACCGTATATGACCAGAATCATGGGATAGGTGTTGAGCCCAAGTTTACCCTGGAAGAGCAGCACCATGACCAGGGAAACCAAAAATGAAATCAAAACGTACTTCATGAATTCATCCACGAATGTTTTGCGGTTTTCCCTTTTGTTTTGCCTGTAACCATAAACGGCTGTTATTATACCGCCCAGGGGCATGAGCATCCAGGCCAGGGGCGCCATGTCCCACTGAACCTTTAAAAGGATAAAATGGGCAAGACTGGCAATTAAAACCAGCCACCCCCACAACAGGTAATAAAAACTGTCATCGCTGATGTCGGCCTTTGCCGTTTGAATCATGCTCATGATGAGCTGAAGGCCTTCCCTTTCGGTGAATTTATTTTCGTTTGCTTCCATGATCAGAATGGGTTTTAGGTCAATCCATGTTTTTGCAAAGTTCCAGCATCTCCTCGGCCCGTTTGGAGCCCCAGTGAGGCATGATGGAATTTTTGGGTTTGAAGGTTCTGAACTTTTCCACTGCCTGTTCCAGCAGGGGAAGCGCCACTTCCTTCCCTCCTCCGTATTGCGGCGGGGTGTAATAGGCGCTTTGTCCCTTCAACAGGTAAGGGCGGGGATTTTCAGGATCCAGTTTCATGGCCCTGGCCACGCTCATGCCCGATTCCATTCCCAGTTTCTGTCCTCTTACGGCCGGGTCAACGTTAATCTTCATGCTCAGGCAGAAAGCCTTCAGCGCATATACTTCCGAATTATCCGGGCTCAGTGAATCGGACAAATGCACCAGGTCCATGGCCTTGTCCAGCATGGCGTCCTTTTTCATGTTGTCGGCTTCCCGCATGCTCATCATGATGTTTAGCCAGGCCATGTAATAGGGCGGAAGCCATTCCTTCGGTTCGGCTTTGCTGATGCGTTCAAATGCATTGTAAACATTTTGCATGGTGACGACCGTTCTGGCCGTGTCCATCATGCCGATATTGCGCTCCATGGCGGATGTATATCTGGCGTTTTGTGCGGACAGCTGAAGTGAGCATACCAGCAGGAAGGGTAACAGTAATTTTTTCATGTAGTTTGGATTGTTTGAGTGAAATGTCATGTTGCTCAGATATCATCATCCCGGACCTCGCCAATGCTGATGAACATGCCGAGGAAAAAGGAACGCAGGGCTGGTGGACCCACTGCCATCCGCCTGCTGCCATCCGATGAGTAACGATACGTATAAATGTTGACGATGCCTGGAACATTACCCAGGGACAGGGCCAGTACGGTAAAGTGTTTGCCGATGTGGGTCAGGTAAGCCAGGTTCAGGCTGACGTTATGGTAATACCTCGTATAGTCGCTCAGATATTCACCGGCCGGCCGGTTGGGATTATAATAGGGTCGTCCGGAAGCAAATACATAGGTGCCTCCGAGCGACAGGTTGATTTTCGGGAAAAAATATTTGGCTACCAGGCTGAACGTATGTTTCGCCACAAAGGAGGGAGTGGCTTCAACCGGAAAATCCCGGTAGTCGCGCCTGGTGTCTACAAAGGAATAGGAAACCCAGTAATCGCCGTACTTAACTGATTTCCGGTCCCGCCAGAATACATCGAAACCCTTCGCATATCCCTTCCCGTTACTGTTGGTATCCGGCAGAAATTTCACCAGGTTACCGTATTGCTTGTAATAGGCTTCCACGCGGAAGGTCCTCTTTTCATCCACATACTGGGCATTCAGGATATAATGAGTTGCCCGTTCAAAAAGCAGGTCCGGGTGCAGGCGGGTATAAAGCTTATCGGGAGCCTGGTAAAAATCACCGTATGCAAACGACACCTGGCTCTTATCGCCCGTTTTATACGCCATCGAGAAACGGGGCGCGAGGTTGTAACGGCCGATTTCGCGGGAGTGTTCAAGCCTCGCTCCGATACGCGTGACCAGCCTCCTGGCCAGGTAGACATCCGCTTCCGTGAAAGCGGCCGTGTAGGTTTCCTCATACCGGCTGCGGAACCGGTTATAGGTGGTTGAAGCAAACGGAAACTGAGCCTCACCCCCGAAGCGGATGGAACTTAAACTCCCCAGTCCCCTTGACAGGACAACCCTGCCCTGGGCCAGGTTTTCAAAGGAATGAATAAAGTCTCCGTAGTTATCAATCCTGTTCTGATCGTAACTGTAGGAAAGTCCGGTAAAGAAGGTCCAGTGTCTGAAAAACACATCCTTGTAGGAGGCATTGGCAAACACATTGGCATTGCGGAGGCCGAAATTTTTTCGGGCCAATCCTGCCGTATCATCCAGGTCGGGATAAGATAATGCGAGGTTTCCGCCCGCATAATTCACGAATGCCTTGATGATCCCGTTGGGCGAAGTTTTCTGCCTGAAGATTAATGAACCTCCATAGGATTCAGGAGGATCATCCCATTCCCTTTTCTGTTTCATCAGGGCGAAATATGGACGCAGGTTGATGTAATTTCCAAAAACTCCCAGGGAGGTGTTCTTCCAGCGATGCGTATGCGACAATCCCCCGCCAACGGTCATCAGGTTGATCCCGGAAACTGTTTTATCGGCCAGGTCCTGGCTTTCCAGTATCAGGGCCGATGACATGGCCTGCCCGTACTGGGCCGAATACCCTCCCGTGCTGAAGTTGGTTCCCTTGAACAGAAAGGGCGAAAACCGGCCACGCTGCGGCACATCGGGCACGCTGCTGAAATAAGGATTGGCAATCACCACTCCGTCAATAATGGTTTTGGTTTCAGAAGCGTCTCCACCCCTGACCAGCAATCCTTCCTTTTCTGCAGCAGCCTGCGTACCCGGCAAGGTTTGCAGGGCACCGTAGATGTCACCGGCCGAACCGGCAGTAGTCACAATATCCAAAGGACGGAGAATCACCATCTTCTTCTCATCGCTGGCCTCAAAGGCCCCTGCCGATATGGTGACGGTATTTAATTCATTCGCCTTCTCCTTCAACATGATCTGAAGCACGATTTCTTTTCCGTTCAATTCCTCTTCCCGTTCAATGGTTTCATATCCCAGGAAACTGATAATGATTTTCTTCCGTCCCGCTTCTGCAGTCTCAAACGAAAAATTACCGGTCCCGTCTGTACTGCTGCCGTCGTAAGTGTCCTGAATGAACACATTGGCACCCGGAACGGGTCCTTTTTTATCACGCACTGTTCCGCTGATGCGGGTTTGCCCGCATACCGGAAAAACCAGCAAAATCAATGGAAGCAAAAGAAAATTACGCATCATGGGGTAGGGTTCTGGTCAGCAATTCGATGCAAATATAAAGTAGTTTATACTATAAACCAAATATTTTTATAACTATTTTCTCAACCTGTAACAATTTACCCATTTAACAACGTCTTAACCATAATCCATCCGATAATGATTACTTTTATTGCCGTTAACCCTTACCAAAAACAGCCGTTGCATGCAATTAAAAATTTCAAACCTGAGTAAAACCTATCACAATGGGGTGCAGGCCTTAAAGGATGTGTCCCTCACCATTAATAACGGATTGTTCGGGCTGCTTGGTCCGAATGGTGCCGGAAAATCTTCGTTGATGCGGACGATTGCAACCCTGCAGGAAGCCGACAGCGGCTCCATTTTTTTAGATGAACTGGATGTGCTAAACAACAAGGACGAGGTGCGAAAGATTCTGGGCTACCTGCCCCAGGAGTTTGGTGTTTATCCCAATGTGACGGCGGAAGAGCTGTTGAACCACCTGGCCGTTTTGAAAGGAGCCACGCGTTCGCCGGAACGCAGGGAGCTGGTGCAGGCGCTGCTCCACCAGACCAATTTGTACGATGCCCGCAAAAAGAAGCTGGGCGGGTATTCCGGCGGTATGAAACAGCGCTTTGGCATTGCCCAGGCCTTGATCGGGAATCCCAAAATCATCATTGTGGACGAACCCACAGCCGGACTGGACCCCACCGAAAGGAACCGCTTTCTCAACCTGCTGAGCGAAATCAGCGAAAGTGTGATTGTGATTTTATCCACACACATCGTGGAAGATGTAAAAGAGTTGTGTTCACAAATGGCCATCATCAATAAAGGAAGCGTACTGTTTGAAGGACATCCCCTGCAGGCCATTGAAAAAGTCCAGGGCAACATATGGAGAAAACTGGTAAACAAATCCGAAGCCAAAGCCCTGCAGCAGGAATACCGGGTGATCTCCTCCAAGTTTAATGCCGGCCGTATCGAGATGCATGTATGGAGCCCTTCCGCATTAAACAGCGGGTTTGAAAAATCCGATCCCCAGCTGGAAGATGTTTATTTCTCCGTAATCAACGGGATGATGAACTGACATGCGGAAATGATATTCCTTCAACTGGATTCCGCCATAAATTTTGATTCATTCCCCGGTTAAACACCCAACCCTGTCCCATGCTTGTACAGATCCTGACTTTTGAATTGCGTTACCGGTTTAAACGGCCCGCGACCTATGCCTATTTTATGATCCTTTTTGCCATGGCCTTCCTGGCCATATACAGCAATCATGTACAAGTCGGGGGGAGTTCGGGCCTGGTCAATAAAAACTCCCCCCATACCATCAATACCCTGGTGGTCGTGCTGATGGTATTTGGCACCATGATTTCATCGGCCGTCATGGGTGTGCCCGTATTCCGGGATTTTGAATACGGGTTTCATGAAATCATGTTCACCACACCCGTCAGGAAATGGCAATACCTGGGCGGCCGGTTCATGGGATCTTACCTCACAGGCCTGTTTATATTCAGCGGCATTCTTTTCGGAAACATGGCCGGCAGCGTCTTTCCCGGTGTGGATACGGAACATATCGGTCCGTTTATGCTGCAGGCATATATCCATCCATTTTTGCTCTACGTGATCCCCAACCTCTTCCTGCTGGGCTTGCTGTTTTTTGCCATGGGCAGCCTGTTCCGCAGCCAGCTGGCCATTTATGTGCAGGGTGTCGTGCTTTTTGCTCTGTACCTCGTTATTATTTCCAACCAGCGGGATATTGATAATAACCGCCTGCTTTCCATTCTAGATCCTTTTGGATTGTCCGCCACGGGAAACCTCACCCGTTACTGGACGGTAACGGAAAAAAATACCATGCTGGTGCCCCTGTCCGGTTTGCTCCTTTATAACCGCCTGTTATGGACAGGCATTGCCCTCGTTATCGGTTTTATTTTTTACAGGTTATTCAGATTCTCCAAATCAGCCCCGGCTTTAAAGAAAAAAAGAAAGGAGGAGGAAGCCGGACCAACCGTTATCCATCCCCTGACCATCCCGGCCATCGTTTACCATTATTCCCCGGCTTCCCGTTTGAAACAATGGTGGTTCCTGGTCCGGTTTGATTTCAGGGGTGTGATCCGGGCAGTGCCTTTTATCGCCATTGCCCTTTGCGGTATTCTGATCCTTTTGTCCGACAGCACAGCGATCGGAGAAGCTTATGGTACCAATTCCTTGCCGGTTACCTACATGATTCTGGATTTGCTGAAGGACAATTTCATGTTATTCATCATCATTATCATTACCTTTTATTCGGGTGAATTGCTCTGGAAGGAAATTGATGCACGGCTGGCCCCTATCATTGACGCCACAGCGTTAGGCAGCCCGTTAATACTGACAGCCAAATTCACCGCCATGATTTTGGTTGAAATCGTCCTGCTGATCCTGCTGATTTTGACCGGAATTTTCATACAGACCATCAATGGGTTTTATGATTACCAGCTCCCGGTTTATATCAAAACACTGGCGCTGATAACTTTTCCCTATTTGTTCCTGATCACCCTGTTCACTTTTTTAATACACGCCCTGGTGAATAATAAATTCCTGGGACATGTCATCGTGATTGTATTCTGGATCAGCAATATTTTCCTGGTGACGGCCTTTGACATTAACCATAACCTGGCCTGGTATGCCAATGCGCCAACCACCAGCTATTCAGCCATGAACGGGCTGGGACATTTCGTATATCCCATCCTGATGTTTGATCTCTACTGGCTGATGCCGGGGATTGTCTTCATGATGGTGGCGCTGCTGATGATGAAACGCGGGAGCGAAATTGATTTCCGGTCGCGGCTGCAAAAGGCGCGTTCAGCCTGGAAAACCGGTACCGGGAGGGTGGTGATCCCGCTTTGTCTTGCCTTGTTTTTCCTTTGCGGCGGATTTATCTATTACAATACCAATATACTCAATACCTACCGCTCACCCCAGGCCGAAAGAAAGCTGGCTGTTGATTATGAAACAACCTATAGCCGGTATAAAAACATGAACCAGCCCAGGATTGCGTCCGTTTATGCCGAGGTGGATTTGTTCCCGGAAAAACGTAAAGCAGATTGCAGGGGGAGTTACATCATCCGCAATAAAAGCAACCGTCCTATCGATACCCTCATCCTGGTATTGCCGGAGGAGGCCGGTATTCAGCAACTTGAACTGCAGCGACTGAATAACCGGTTGATCAGCGACAAGGCGCAGGGATTTTACATGTACCGCATGGAGGAACCCCTGTTACCCGGTGACAGCACCCGCCTTGAATTCCAATTAACCTATGAAACAAAAGGATTTCCCAATGACGGCGGCAGCACGGACATCGTATATAACGGGACGTTCATCAACAACAGCCTCTTTCCGCAGATTGGTTACGATGAGGGAAAAGAACTCCAGGACGATGACCGGAGAAAGGAAGCGGGTCTTTCCAAAAAGCCATTCCGCATGAATCCGATTACGGACACCACGCAGTATAAAAACACCTACCTCACCAGTGATGCCGACGGGATCCGGTATGAAGCCGTGGTGAGTACGTCCCCGGACCAGGTCGCCATTTCGCCCGGGTACCTGCAAAAAGAATGGACGCAAAACGGCAGAAGGTATTTTCATTACAAAATGGATGTTCCCATCTGGAATTTCTTTTCCTTCCTCAGTGCCCGTTACCAAATACTGCGGGATCATTACCAGGGCGTAAACATTGAAATCTATTTCCATCCCGGCCATACCTATGATTTGCCGAACATGGTCAGCGGTATCAAAAAGACGCTGGCCTATGCCGGGAAAAGTTTCAGTCCTTACCAGCATAAACAGATCCGCATCATTGAGTTCCCGAGATACCAGCTCTTTGCCCAGTCCTTCCCCAACACCATTCCCTATTCCGAAGGAATCGGCTTCATTATGGATGTGGATAAAAAATCCGATATCGACATGGCCTTTTATGTGACGGCTCATGAAGTGGGTCACCAGTGGTGGGGCCACCAGGTATGCGGGGCCAATGTACAGGGCGCCACGATGATGGTTGAAAGCATGGCCCAGTATACAGCCCTGATGGTAATGGAACATGAATACGGCAGGAGCCACATGGAGAAGTTCCTTAAATATGAACTGGACCGTTACCTGCGCGGCCGTTCGGGTGAACGCAAACGGGAACTTCCCCTGATGCTGAATGAAAACCAGCAGTACATCCATTACCAGAAAGGAAGCCTGGTGTTTTATGCCCTGAAGGATTACATCGGTGAAGACAGCCTCAATGCCGCCCTTTCGCGATTTGTAAAAGATTATGCCTTCAAAGACGGTCCGTATCCGACTTCCGTCAATTTTTTATCGTATATCTATAACGTCACCCCAGACAGCCTGCAATATATCATCTCCGACCTTTTTGAGCACATTACCCTGTTCAACAATAAAACAAACGTGCTGAGCACATCGAAACAACCCAACGGGACCTGGAAGGTTAACATGGAAACCGAATGTCATAAATACCGGGCCGACAGCATCGGCAATGAACTGGAAACAGCGGTAAAAGACTGGATAGACATAGGTGTTTACACAGCCGGCAACAACGGAAAAGATTCCCTGATCTGGCTTGAAAAAAGAAGAATGGTCAGCGGCATCAACAAATTCGAAATTATAGTTCCGCATCAGCCCTCCAAGGCCGGTATTGATCCTTTGCATATTTTGATCGACAGGAACAGCGGGGATAATACCAAAGCCACTTCGGATTAATATTTACCTGATCTGTTTCCGGAATTTCATACATTTGCAGGGGGTATTGCCCGGACAAGTTAAAATAGCCAGTCGAATAGTTATTTTCCGTTACCATGAAAAACATTTTCGTTCCTGCCTGCATTTTTCTTATCCTTTCAAATCCGGTAATCTCATACGGCCAGACCTGGTCAAATGCCGGCAACAGCTTTGTTTGCCCTTACGGGGTTAACACCATATTAACATATAACGGCGACCTTTATGCCGGAGGAGTCACACAGATCACCAAATGGAACGGTAACGCCTGGTCGAATCTGGTGACCGTTCAGACCATTGGCGTTGACGAGATCTGGTGCATGGCCGTATACAACGGCGAACTCTATATCGGCGGGGAGTTTTCCTTTCTCGGCATTACGGCCTCGCATATTGTGAAGTGGAACGGCTCTTCTTTTTCCGCGGTTGGAGGCGGACTAACCGGCATCCCCAGCGGGCTGGGCGTTTACAACGGCGAACTCATTGCATCCGGTTATAACGGACAGGCCCTTTACAACGGTCATGCATTGGTGAAATGGAACGGAACCAACTGGGCGCCGCTTGGCGCCAACAATGGTATCACCGGTTATGCCACCGACATGCTCGAATTTAACGGCGAACTGCATGTTTGCGGGTATTTCTCATCCATAGGCGGAATTGCAGCAAATAACATTGCCCGGTGGAACGGTACGGCATGGTCAGCCCTTGGTTCGGGAACCAACTGGTATACCCATGCCATGGCCATTTATAATAATGACCTCTATGCAGGCGGCTATTTTACCGGCGCAGGAGGATTGTGGCTCGATAACATTGCCAGATGGAACGGCAATGTCTGGTCGCCGGTGGGCGGCGGCATTCTCGGGCCAAGCTATGGAAGCGCTTCTGCCTCGGTGAATGCCATGGCCGTATTTAAAGGAGAATTGTATGCGGCCGGCGAGTTTTCCATGGCCGGCACCACGCCCGCCTGGAACATTGCCAAATGGAACGGAAACAACTGGCAGGATATCGGGGGAATTACCGGAGGAGGTGTTTGCGGTGGCACCTATGGACTTGGCGTATATAATAACAACGAACTGTTTGTGGGTGGTTTGTTTGACAGTGCAGGCACCATTGCGGCAAATAATATTGCGATTTATTCCGGCGAGCAAACCTCTGCGCCAACCGTCACCAACGCCGGATCCGGCTTATCGGTCTGTCCGAATCCGGTTGTTTCATCCGCAACCATTTCTTTCGAAAGCCTCAACGGTGAGTCATGCCGTATCATTTTAACCGACTTAACGGGCCGGATTCTGATTTCAGAAAACAGGCGTACGCTGCCGGGGAGGAACACGGAAAGGATATCAACCCTTGATTTGCCTGCAGGAATATATCATCTGCAGGTGATGACCAATGGCAGATTGCTGCAAACATTAATCATCCATCCCTAACAGATCAATGGGCTCATTTTTAATATACGGATATCATCCATGTTCTTCATTATACTATTTATAGATTCAGAATGCCTGGGCAACATAAAATATACACTGTATTGCATTTTGTAAATATCTGAAAGACTGGATTTACGGGAATTTGTAACTATGGAGACCTGTTTAAAATAAGGGTGTTCCCTTACTGAAATCGGAGTCCAATTGAACCATCCTAATAGCACCATTGGTAGGGAATTATGCCCCTTTCCATGCTATTTGGATGCACCCCCCTGTTAAACACACCCCAAGAATATTGCCGGTATAAAGGCAGGAACCTGACCAATTCCGCCTGTTTCTTATACGACAGACCGGGAAGCCGAGAGGGCAGCCATTCCTGCGGATTGATACCGTTACTTTTTCAGAACCAGGCATTGAATAACTATCTGCCGGTCTTTTTACTTCTTCCTGTAATGCTGCAAAAAGACTGTTTAAAAAGTGCACATCCTTCATTCATCAGGGCACATACCTGTCCCCGGTTTCGGTTTGCAGCTTCACTGATTTTATCCGGCATCAGGGTTTGCAAACACCTCTTTTTCCACCCAGGCCTTTCCCCAATTTTCCTTTTCTTCGGTTGTCCAGAGTTCGGGGTAAAAAACACGTCTCTGGAATCGCGGGGGCAAATATTTCTGCCAGTTGGTGCCACCGGTTGCCTTGATATCATCCGGGTCGCGCTGCAGATAACGAACGGCCGTTTTGTAGTGCACCAGGGGCCAGTTGATGTTCACGTTGATGTCAAGCCAGCGCAACGATTCCTTTAATGCAGGGTTCTGCTGATCGGCAGCAGGTAATCGCCTGTATATGGCCCAGAGGTTTTTGTCACGGAAGTCCATGGCCATCTCAATGAGCTGCGCGGAATATTTATTTTCAAACTGCTTCAGCGTCAGCGTTTTTTTTCCGGAAGCCAGCTCGGTGGCACCGGCCTTCCAATAAATGAATTCAAACATTTCCTTAATCGAAGCCTTGCCGTTTGTAAAATCATTCCGCTTTTCTTTATCCACCAGGTTGATAAAGTCGGTTGAACAGATTTCCACCATCCTGTATTGAGCAGACTGGAAACCACTGGCAGGCAACAGGCTCATCCTGAATTTTAAAAACTGTTCCGGCTCCATGCCGTCAATCATGATGGCAAAGGAATTGGCCAGGTGTTCGAAATACCGGTTTACCCGTCCTATGCGTGCGACAAGGAAATCAACGGAAGGATTTTCCTTTGCGGCAACCTGCTTCAGTTCATGCAGGCAAAGCTTGAAATTCAGTTCCGTGATCTGGTGATACATGATGAAAATGACTTCATCGGGAATACTTGTTTTTGGATTTTGAAGGGACAGCAGCGTATCGAGATGTACATAATCCCAATAAGTCAGATAATCGGCATACAGCAGGCCGTCCAGGTAGGACAGGAGATCCTGCCCCATGGCTGCATATTTTTTTTCCAGGGCTTCTATACGCTCCAGCAATTCGGGTTTGAGTTCCATAGCAGAATTTTATGAAGGGCAAAGGTTTGAAAATGATTTGGATCATACAATGATAAACATCAGGGAAAATACCGGCGGGCGCGTTGCTGTGCAGGTGCTAATCGTGCAGCACTACCTCCAGTACCTCCTGCGAGCGTATCTTCATCCCGTGCGTGATATGCAATTCATAATACAGGATGAAGGCATTCAGGAGTTCCTTCCGTTCCGCCCCATCCGTTGTCACCCTGGCATAATCATGAAACCCGGACTGGGTCATGGCATAAAAATTTCTGGCTGAACGGCCGGAAATAAAATAGGGATGCATAGGCGCTGAGGACTGGAAAATGCCATCCTGTAAATTAAAACAGGGCGTATCCGGACTATAGGCGCCATGTGGAAAAAAGCCGAGGTAACGGGTGAGCTGCCCCATCAGGAAAAGATGAAAACGGCTGCAATCCGTGGTTTCCAGGTCCAGAATCTGCAGGGCATGAAACAAAAATCCAAAGAGCTGATCATTTGATTCTTCCTCCCGGATGGATTTATACAACACTTCGTTGATGAACAGGGCCAGGGAACTCTTGATAAAGTCGTATGGAATGGTCTGGTACGGGGTGCTGCAACCGATTTCCGAAATGCGGTTCAGCCCCCTGCCCGTCTTATGATAGGCCACCAGATTCACGAGTGTCAGTGGCTGGAATAAATTGCTGCTGAAACGGGCTTTGTGTTTACGTACGCTGTTCACCAGGTAGGACTGCATGCCTGATGATTCGGTATAGATTTTTGCAATGATGCTGCTTTCGGCATAATCCGTCACCTGCAATACAATGCCCCTGGTCTTCTGTAACACGCTTTTCGAATGGAGATTCAAAAGTACGTAAAAGCAGCCGGCCGAAAAAACCTTAGTTGATAAATACCATTTTGGTCACGCAGGTGTTCTTGCCTTCCTCGTCGCTGCACCATACCAGGTAAACACCCGTATGGGCTTTTTCTCCATTCAGGCTGTATCCATTCCATGTGGCCTGGCCCCCGTCGGCTTTGGTCTCGTATATAACGGACCCGCCGATGTCAGTGATTTTCACATTGCCATTGGCAGCCAGTCCGCGGATAGCGATCAGTCCGCCGTAATTTTCCTCCACTGGGTTGGGATACACCACCGTACCCGAACAACCTTCCCCACCTTCCGTAGCGGTGCCCCGGTATGAAATAATGCCCTTATCGGTGCCAAAAAACACCTCTCCCGCTTCCCTGTTGATGATGATCCGCAGGATGTTGTTGGACAGCAGCGGGCTGTTGGATGTGTTGAAGTTGGCCAGTTGCTTCGTGCCATCGGCGGACATCAGGAAGACCCCTCCATTCTGCGTACCGAACCATTTCCGGTTGGCCCCGTCAACAGCGATGGCCGTCACTATTTCTGTCTCCAGCAGATACTGGTTGTATCCTCCGTACTGGATCAGGATCTGCTGCGCATCAAAGCTGCTTCCCGAAAAGACGGCTGAAGGACTGTAAAAAACAGCCACCCCTTTGGCTGTGCCTACCCAGATGGCGCCATCCCTGTCTTTGGCCATGGCCCGCACGTCCTTGCTTGGCAATCCTCCCGATCCGGATTTATCGAGCAACAGGCGGTATTGATCGTCTGCCGTATTGTCGATGGTGTTATGATCATTAAAAATGAAAATGCCGCCCTGGTCATTGGCATTGACGTTAATACACCATTTCTGCCCTTCATCATCAACCAGCGTCTGACCCAAATAATCGGTGGTTTTGAGCACACCGGTAAAGGAAAACCCTTTCCAGGTTCCGTCGGCCTTTTTCACGTTCAGCATATTCGCCACGGCCGCCGAAGCCACCCATAGGTTCTGATCCCGGTCGAGGGCCATCCCTCCTATTCGGATATAATCAGTACCGGAGATGTATTGCAGGACACCACCGGAATTGTTTTTGGAATAGAGCGCCTTCAGGTCACCATTGGAAAATTCCATCACACCCCTGTTATAGGAACCGGCATAGACATGACCGGCATCGGCGGGGTCGGTGACCACGCAGGTCAGATCGTAAATGCTGTCCATGTTGCAGACGCTGTTATCCGTATTCTCCTTATACAAACTCTTCCAGGTGCCGTTCTGAAAGCTGGAAATGATGCCGTGACGGTACTGGTTTTGCAGGATTCCACCCCCGGCTACCGGGCCGTGGGCCACCCAGATCACATCACCAGCCGCATCAAAACCGCTGACCAGTTCCGACCGGGGACCATTGGGTGAAATGAATGTAGCCGGACCGGAACCATCATACCGGACCAGCCCCTTCTGATCATCGGCAATCCAGGCGATATTGTCGCGGTCGGACAGCGCATCAAACGTATATGGAATACTGTTATACTCCGGCTGACCCACCGAACCCGTTTGCTGATACTGGCTGTCGAACAGTTTTACCTCATAGGAAAAAGTGATCAGCAGTTTGCCATAGCAGTTGCGGAATCTCCGTACCGAATTGTTGCTCGTTCCGAAAAGGGTCCAGGTGCCTGAATGGAAACGCCATAAACTGTCGGTTGAAACCGATGCTACATGCTGGTTCACGAGCAACTCCCCGCCGAAAAAAATCAGGTGGTTGAAGATTCCGGACCCGGTATAAATTTTGGTCCAGTTGGCGAAATTATTCAGATTGGGGTTGGACAGCGAAGCCCTGTAAACACCGGAATCGGAGACGGCATAGATGATGGACTGGTCATCCACCGTCAGGTCATAAACAGCCGGGTTCGTCCCTGTGGATCCGAGGAAATAGGTTTCTTTGATCTCCTTTTTTTCGAGATCCAGTACCACAATGCCGAAGCCGCAGGACAGGTAAGCATACCGGTCGTAAAATAGCATGGCATTGATGCTTTTGCTGTTGCCGGTGATGTTGGCCATTTTGATGTCCTGCACATTGATGATTTCCCCATCGCTATACAACAGGTCAACATTGGCATTGCTGTATGCAATCAGCAGCACCTGGTGCTTCTCATCGTACCCGATCTGCTCAATTTCATTATCCGAAAGGCCATCCACTTTAGACAGGCGCCCCAGTTCCAGGGTAGACTTGTCATAATAAAAAAGTCCCTTGTCGGCCACACAATAAATGCGACTCCCGGCTTCGGCCACCTTGGTGCCACGCAGGTAAGGCAAATGAACGCGCCATGAGCCCAGGGGTAAATCCTGTGCAACCAGGCCTGAAAGGGTAAGACAAATAAAACAAGCGGTAAGGGAAAATAATTTCATCCTTTAATAGTTATGTGAACTGCACCCGGCAAATCCTAAACTTCAATCCGGTTTTTTTATTGCACGGGGTGGTAAAGGTAACCTTTTGCATGCATTCTATTAATCCCTATTTTTGCACACCCTGAACGTATGGAAGTAACCGTTTTTTTTGATTTGCTCCTGGAAGAAATCCGCCAGAATCCTGGCCTTCGCACCTATTATAAATTCCTGGAAAGCGATTCGGGATTTGAGTTCCGGAAAGCGTATTTCTGCCAGCGCCTGCAATACATCCGGGACCACATCGGGGGGGATGGCAGGGCGCGGGTTTGGGATTGCGGCTGCGGGTACGGAACCACCGGTATCTTTCTCGCCCTGAACGGCATAGCCTCCCATGGCACTACGCTTGAGTTTTACATCAGGATGATCCCGGAACGTATCCGTTACTGGCAGCAGCATGGCGATGTCAGCCGGTTTACCTATACATATGAAAACCTTTTCGACCAACATCCACCCTTATTAAGTGTGGACATCATCATCATACAGGATACCCTTCACCACCTTGAGCCCCTTCAGGAAGCGCTCCGGATTTTTTACAGGGTGCTCGCTCCGGGCGGAAAATTGCTGATTGTGGAGGAAAACGGAAATAATATAATTCAGAATTTAAAACTTTACCTGCGAAGAGGCAATAAGCGTATCATTGAAATATGGGATGAAACCCTGAAAAAAAATATCCTGCTCGGCAACGAAAACATAAGGGGACTGGAGACGTGGAGGAAGGAACTATCGAAGCAGCATTTCCGGATCCTGGACCGGGAAACCCAGTACATCAGGCTCTATCCCCCCTTTTCCTTCCGGAAAGACAATACCGGCCGGTTACTTGAAAAAGAGCAGCAGCTGTGGAAAAAATCCCCCATGCTGAAAGAATACCTGTTTTTCGGGCTCAGTTTTTTGGCTCAGAAAGAAACGGAATCCACCCTTTGAATTCCAATCCATGATTATTGCCGTCAATACCCGCCTGCTGCTGAAGGACAAGCTGGAAGGACTGGGCTGGTTCACTTTTGAAACGCTGAAGCGGATTACGCGTCAGCATCCCGAACATCGTTTTATTTTTTTCTTCGACCGGCCCTTTAATCCTGAATTTATTTTTTCAGATAACGTCAAACCAATGGTATTGTCGCCCCAGGCCAGGCATCCCTTGCTCTGGTACCTTTTTTTTGAACAGGCTGTTCCACGCGCTTTGAAAAAGGAAAAAGCCCGGTTGTTTTTATCCACCGATGGATGGATATCGCTCCATACGGAGGTAAAAACGGTAGATGTGATTCATGATCTGAATTTTGAATATTACCCTGAACATATCAAGTGGCTGGTAAGGAAATATTATCATTATTATTTCCCTCGCTTTGCGGCCAGGGCAGAACGCATCGTCACCGTTTCCGAATTCTCCCGGAAAACCATCATTGAAAAATACGGCCAGCCTGCCGGAAAAATTGATGTTGTATATAATGGTGTGTCCGAGGGATACCTTCCATTGGATAAGGAAACAATCCGGCAAACCCGTCTTCAATATGCAGGAGGGAAACCTTATTTTATTTTTGTCGGGTTGCTGCACCCCCGGAAAAATATTGCCAACCTGTTCCGGGCGTATGACCGGTTCCGGGTCATGAACGGGGAGGGCGTCCGCCTATTGATTGTCGGGGAAAAAAAATGGTGGAAAGGAGAAATGGAAGCCGTATACGATCGCCTGCAGCACCGGGAAGATGTACTGTTCACAGGACGATTGCCGCTTGCCGAGCTGCAACGGGTAATGGCCTCTGCCCTGGGCCTGGTATATGTATCCCTCTTCGAGGGATTTGGTGTGCCCATTCTGGAGGCCATGCAAAGCGCTGTCCCGGTAATTACGGCCAACGTCACTTCCATGCCCGAGGTGGCCGGGGGGGCCGCCCTGCTTGCCGATCCCCTCTCACCCGAATCAATAGCCCTATCCATGCAGCAAGTGGCATCTGATGAAAAACTGAGGGAAAACCTCGCATCAAAAGGGCTTCAGCGCTGCCGCGATTTTTCCTGGCAAAAAACGGCTGACGGCCTCTGGAAGTCGGTTGAACAGGTGCTCGGTACCTGATTCCGGACAACGGCCTGATGCCAATTATTCGGGTATTTATGCCTGCCATTCGGGTTTTTTATCTTACATTTGCCTTTCACCGGAAACAGCGATGAACAGTCAGGAAAAAGTTTTGATTTTGGGTTCAGCCGGACAGATCGGCACCGACCTCGTTTCACAATTGCGCAAGAATTTGGGGCCTGAACAGGTTTGGGCAGCTGATGTCAAAGACCAGCATGGGGATCTGAAGGACAAGGGTCATTTCCTGGTGCTGGATGTACTTGACGCCAAAGCCGTTTACGAAGTCATCAGCGCCAATAAAATCACGCAGGTTTACCTGCTGGCGGCCCTGCTGAGTGCCACGGCCGAACAAAAGATGAAGTCTGCCTGGAAACTCAACATGGAAGGACTTTTCAACCTGCTGGACATCTGCCGTGAAAACAAACACGTGCGGCTGTTCTGGCCCAGTTCGATAGCCGTGTTCGGGAAAACCACCCCCCGTGACAACACCCCTCAGTATACGGTGATGGAACCATCAACCGTTTATGGCATCAGCAAACAAGTGGGTGAACGCTGGTGTGAATATTACCATGAGAAATTCGGTGTGGATGTACGCAGCATCCGTTACCCCGGATTGATCAGCTACAAGGCTGCCCCCGGCGGAGGCACCACCGATTATGCCGTGGATATTTACCTGCAGGCCGTAGAAAAAGGAAGTTATACCTGCTATCTTCAGCAGGACACCACGTTGCCGATGATGTACATGCCGGATGCCATCAAAGCCACCCTTCAGTTGATGCAGGCCCCTCCGGAGCAGGTAAGAATCCGGAGCAGCTACAATCTGGCCGGTATGAGTTTTTCACCCGCCGAAGCCGCTGCAGCAATCAGCAGGTACATTCCCGGTTTTAAAGTCACCTACAAGCCGGATTACCGCCAGGCCATTGCCGATACCTGGCCCAGGTCCATTGATGATTCCGCTGCACGTGAACACTGGGGCTGGAAACCCGAATACGACATTCACAAAATGACCGACGACATGATTACCCACATCACACTGGCGAAAAAACATCATGCCGGCAGCATGCTCTGAGCAGACCGCGCCAACCTTTTCCTGACTCACTCATTTTATGCAGCATAAGCTTTACCTGACCAATACCCTGACAAGGCAGAAAGAGTTGTTTGAGCCGCTTCACCCGCCTCTGGTTGGACTTTATGTATGCGGCCCCACCGTATACAGCGATGTACACCTGGGCAACTGCCGCACCTTTATTTCCTTTGATCTCATATACAGGTACCTGTTATACCTCGGCTATAAAGTACGGTATGTGCGGAATATCACTGATGCGGGTCACCTGGAAGGGGACCGGGATGAAGGAGAGGATAAATTTGCGAAAAAGGCCCGCCTTGAACAACTGGAGCCCATGGAGATCGTACAAAAATACACCCTTGGATTTCATGATGTGATGCGTGCCTTCAACACCCTGCCTCCGGGCATTGAACCTGCAGCCACCGGTCATATCAGCGAACAGATTGAAATGATTAAAAAAATCATCGCTAACGGTTACGCCTATGTGACAAACGGTTCCGTTTATTTTGAAGTGGAGAAATACAACAGGGAATTCCCTTACGGGCAACTGACGAACCGGCAGCTGGATGACCTGCTGGCCAATACCCGTGAACTGGACGGGCAGGATGAAAAAAAAGGGCGGCTTGACTTCGCACTCTGGATCCACGCCAAGCCTGAACACCTGATGCGCTGGCCTTCCCCCTGGGGATGGGGTTTCCCCGGATGGCATATTGAATGCTCGGCCATGAGCAGCAAATACCTGGGCGATACGTTTGATATTCACGGCGGGGGCATGGACCTGCAGGCCACCCATCACACCAATGAGATTGCCCAGTCGCAGGCCTGCAACCGCAAGGCCCCGGTGCGTTACTGGATGCATACCAACATGCTCACGGTCAATGGGGTCCGGATGAGTAAGTCAGCCGGCAACGGCTTCCTTCCCGGCGAGTTGTTTACCGGCAACCACCCCCTGCTTGATAAAGGGTACAGCCCTATGGCTGTTCGCTTTTTTATGATGCAGACGCATTACCGCAGCACCCTTGACTTTTCCAATGAGGCCCTGCAGGCCGCTGAAAAAGGTTACACCCGGCTGATGACCGCCATGAAAACGCTCGACAGGCTGAAGCCTTCCGGCACATCCGGCTTTGATGTAGAGGCCTGGAAGGAGCAGTGCGAATCGGCTATGAATGACGACTTCAACAGCCCGGTGCTCCTCGCCCGTCTTTTTGATGCCGTACGCGTGATTAATTCCGTTTTTGACGGAACCGAAAAACTGGCGGACTCCGACCTCATAAACCTGAAGCGATATATGCAGCGGTTTGTGTTTGAAGTGCTTGGGCTGACCATGGAAGACGATCATGGCGACAGCCCGCTTCCCGGAGTCATGCAGATTATCCTGGATATACGAAAAGAGGCCAAAGTAAAAAAAGATTTCGCCACATCCGACAAGATCAGGGATGAACTGGCCCGCATGCATATACGGATAAAAGATGAAAAGGATGGCACGAGCTGGTATCAGGAGTAGTTTCTGGCTGTTGCTGTTTTCCTTTCTGGCGGCCTGCAACCAGGATGGCAATCGCAGCCGACAAAACGACACGCCAAAACCCGGTTCAACGGCTGCGGTTATACCCGCATTCGATGCTGATTCGGCATACCGGTACACCGAAATTCAAACTTCCTTTGGCCCGCGGGTACCCAACACGGAGGCCCATATACGTTGCGGGGATTACCTGTCAGCGTTCATGAAACGGTATGCCGATACGGTCATCGTGCAGGCTGCTTCCGTCAAGGCCTTTGATGGCACGAACCTGAAAATCCGGAACATCATCGGCTCCTTCCGCCCGGAATTAAAAAGGCGCATCCTGCTATGCGCTCACTGGGACAGCCGTCCGTTTGCCGACCAGGATACCGTTAACCGGGACAAGCCCATCGAGGCCGCCAATGACGGTGCGGCCAGCTGTGCCGTGCTGATGGAAGTGTGCCGTCAACTTTACCTCAATCGGCCGGCTATCGGTGTGGACATCATTTTCTTTGACGCCGAGGATTACGGTCAGCCGGATGACAGCAAACTGGCCCGGGTGGAAGATTCCTATTGCCTGGGGTCCCAGTACTGGTCGAAAAACCTGCATGTTGCCGGCTACAATGCCACCTACGGCATTCTGCTCGATATGGTTGGAGCTGAAAATCCCACTTTTTATAAGGAAGGCACCTCCCTGCAATACGCCTCTTCCGTGCTGAGCAAGGTATGGGAAAATGCCTTGCGCGCCGGTTATTCCGATTATTTTATCTTCAAAGAATCAGCCGGCATAATAGATGATCATTATTATATCAACCTGAATACCGGCATACCGGTAATCGACATCGTGCATCGCGACCCCGGAACACCATCCCATTTCTGGAAACACTGGCACACCCACCAGGATACCATGGACAAAATCAGGAGGAGCTCTTTACAGGCCGTCGGCCAAACGGTGCTGCTCACAATTTTCCGGGAAGGTGATTCCTGAATCCGGATTTTTTTATTAAAAATAATTATCTTCACGCCAAAATCTTGATTCTCCCCCCGGAACTTGCTTAAGCTTGTGCGTAACCTGAACAACTTGTGAGCAAAATTTTAGTCATCCGATTCAGCTCCATTGGTGATATTGTCCTGACCACACCCCTGTTACGGTGTATTAAAAAACAATTGCCCGATTCGGAGATCCATTTTTTAACCAAACAAGCATTCCGTCGGGTCATTGAGAATAACCCGTATATCGACAATCATTTTTACCTGGAGGGCAACATGGAAGTCCTGATTAATGGACTGAAACTGGAACAATATGATGTTGTCATTGATCTGCACCATAATTTAAGGAGCCTTCTGGTGAAACTCCGGATTGGAAGGAAGTCTTACTCCTTCAGGAAGCTGAATTTTAAAAAATGGCTGCTGGTCAATTTCAAAATAAACCTGATGCCACCCTTGCATATTGTGGATCGATACTTTGAAACAGTCCGGCACCTGCAGGTGAAAAACGACGGGCTGGGTCTTGATTTTTTTATTCCTCAGCCCGATGAAGTGGATATCCGCACCTATTTACCCGCCTCCTTCCTGCAGGGCTTTATCGCCTTTGTGATCGGGGCACGGCATGCTACGAAAAGCCTGCCAGCGGTTAAAATTGCATCCATCTGCCGGAAACTCAACAAGCCTGTGGTGCTGCTGGGCGGAAAAGAAGATGTGGAAACAGGACAGTTTGTGGCGAATCAAAATGAATCCACCGTGTTTAATGCCTGTGGTAAATTATCCCTGAACCAAAGTGCATCCTTATTGCGTCAGGCTGAAAAAGTCATCACTCACGATACGGGCCTCATGCATATAGCGGCTGCTTTTCATAAGAAAATTATATCGGTATGGGGCAATACGGTGCCTGATTTTGGCATGTACCCCTATCTGGGCGATGATGCGCAACACAAACCGGAACTTATCGAAGTGCAAAACCTGTCCTGCCGGCCCTGTTCAAAAATAGGATTTGATCGTTGTCCAAAAGGTCATTTCAAATGCATGATTGACATGGATGAGGACAAAATCATAAGCCTGTGCAGGTAGGAACCTTTTTATCATCGGGTGGTTGATAAGTGCAACCATCCCCGGGGCCCTGGCGTCTTAAAAAAGGGTACCTTTGTCTTTGTATGTCAATCCTGCCAATACGATGAAATTTGCCTGGTTACTTGTATGGCTGATAATAACCGCCACTATTAACGGAAACGGACAGCCTGTTACCCCATCCCCAAAAACACTGAGCGCCCCGGAGATTTCCATGCGGTACAGGATAAAAAAAGAATCCCTGCAGGTTGGCGTCCCTCCCGCCTTCGTGCTGCCGGTTCCGGAACAGGATTGCCTGGCTGCGATTCCATTGTGTGATTCCACCTACACACAAACTAATGCTTATGTGGGGCAGGGGGTTATTCCCAATGAAATTGACCCGGGTGCTTCCTGCCTGCTGTCTGGTGAAAAAAATGATGTCTGGTATACCTTTACCGTTCAGGCCGGCGGCAACCTGAATTTTTCCATTACCCCCATTAACGGAAATGATGACTATGACTGGGCGCTATTTAACCTGACCAATCACGTCTGTGCCGATATCTTTACAATCCCATCCCTCGAAGTGAGTTGTAATTACGCCCCCAATCTCGGCTGCGGCGGGGTGACGGGCCCCAATAACGATACCACCGGAAACTGCGGAGGACAAAACGAAGCGGAAGTACCGGTACTCGCCGGAGAAACCTATGTGATCAATGTGAGCAACTTTTCCTCCACCCAGTTTGGTTATACCATCAACTTCGGAGCCTCATCCGCGGTTATATATGATAATGTTCCGCCCCAGCCCACTGTATGCGGCATGAACTGCACCGACAGTGTGTTCATCGTCAGCTATCCGACGGAATTAATTGCCTGCAATACGATAGCCGCCGACGGCAGTGATTTTTATATACTCGACCTGGCTGGTAATAACTACCCGGTGCTGGCGGCAGCCGGTATTGGCTGCGGTCCTGCCCAACCGTTTGTCAACCAGATCCGGATAACCCTTCAGGCAACACAGGTTCCGTTCCCGGGCTTTTTCCTGCTCACCCAGACGGGCAGTGACGGGAATTCATTTTCCGACAAGTGCGGAAATTTCGCAGGGGACAATGGTTTTACCGATACCGTTGCCTTCGTCAATGTTTTGAACAACATCGTGGTGAATATAGGGCCCGACACCACCCTATGTGCCGCCGGCATCAAGCCCCTGCTGGATGCCCAGAATACAGGCGCCGGCTTTGTATGGAGTTATAACGGGACCCCGCTCGGAGCCACCGGGCAAACCCTGCAGACGACCCTGACGGGAACGTATATGGTTACAGTTACTTACGGCACCGGCTGCACAGCTTCCGATTCCATGACCCTGAACCTGCTGCCGGGTTTTCCCTTCAGCCTGGGAAGCGACACATCCGTTTGTTCCGGCAATCCATACCCGGTTTTATACACGGGCATCACCAATGCCCCGCAATACAGCTGGTACCTGAATGGTGTCCTGATCCCCGGCGCACATGCTGACAGCCTTTTGCCTCTGCAGGCGGGAACTTATGTCGCCATCGTAGACAGCGGGCTGGCGTCCTGCCCGGGTACCGATACCGTCATAATCCTACAGGCATTCCCTGCGGTTTTCAGCCTCGGGGCCGATAAAACCATCTGTGAAGGAGATTCTGTATTATTGAAAGCCGGCCTGGCCGGAGGAGTGAGCTACCTATGGGCCATTGATAATCAGCTATTGCCGCAGAACACCGACTCCTTTTATGCGAACCAGGGTGGCCATTATTCCCTGCTGGTCACTACGACATCTACATGCATCAGTTCGGATACCGTAAGCGTATTTGTAGAGCAAATGGCCGGACCGGTAACTGTCGGCTGCCCGGTGAATACCGGGTTGGCGAACCTATTTACCTGGGATGCCGTTCCGGGAGCTGTTGCCTATGAGGTTAGCCCGGATGGTTTCAGCAGCTGGGGGCCTCCTTCTTCAGGAAGTACGGGAACCTCGCACAGCACTTCCCTGCAGACGCAAAAACTCTTTGTCAGGGCCCTGAGCGGAACCACTTGTCCGCCAGGTCCGGCCTCCGAGTCCTTACCATGCGATATCGTTATATCCAATATCCTGACGCCCAATTCAGACGGGCTGAACGACTTCTTTTTTATCAGGAACCTGGATCAGTACCCGGGAAGTTTCGTAAAAATCCGGAATCGTTGGGGTGTAAAAATTTATGAATCAACAGATTATAAAAATGATTGGGATGGGAACCAGGCTCCGGACGGGGTTTATTTTTATGAGGTCGGCATCCCCGGAAAGGAACACTTCAGCGGTACGGTAACCCTGATTCACGGGGAATAGCAACGTTCCCGGGCCAGGTTTTGTGCCTGACAAATTCAATACCTGGACTAATTTTTTATTATAACTTTATACAAATCAAATATTTAACTTGATTTTATTAAATTAAAAATTTTTTCATGCAACCTTTTATAGGTAAATTGCATCTTGAATATGATAACCCTAAAAATGACCGATGAGGAACTTGTCAACGGATGCATGAATAACCATGCGGGAGCCCAGCGATTACTTTTTGAAAAGTATGCAAAAAGGATGATGGGGGTTTGCCTGCGATATGCAAAAGATTACGAGGAAGCACAGGACATTTTACAAGAAAGTTTTATAAAAGTATTTCAGAAAATTAGTTCTTTCGAAGGCAAAGGCTCTTTGGAAGGATGGATCAGGCGGGTTATGGTGAATACGGCCCTGGATGCCATCCGTAAAAACAAAGAGCAGCAATTTCAGGTAGAAATTACTGAACAGGAGCATTCCATCAGCACGGAATCAACCGTTGTGGAAAGCATACAGGCCCGG
The DNA here is from genome assembly GCA_964458125.1 of uncultured Flavobacteriaceae bacterium. Lineage (GTDB taxonomy): Bacteria > Bacteroidota > Bacteroidia > AKYH767-A > OLB10 > CAYWHE01. Next base: position 32,234 of record CAYWHE010000010.1, read on the forward strand.
GACCTGCTGATCCTGATACAGGCTCTTCCGGCCGGGTTCAGGACAGTATTCAACCTGTATGCGATTGAGGGTTTCTCTCATAAAGAAATCGCAGGAATGCTCGGTATCACCGAAAGCACTTCCAAATCGCAGTATGCCCGCGCCAGAATGCATTTACAGAAAAGTATATTGGCTGAACAAATAACATTACAACATGAGCCGAAATTTTGAACAGGTAGTTAAAGATTCGTTCGAGCACTTCGAAGCGGATGTCAACCCCCAGGTGTGGGCCGGCATTCAGCAGGGTCTTCAGGCCTCGCCTCCACAGGTGCCTGGTGATTCCGCCATACATGCCGGTGTGAAATCCGCCGGCCTCCTGGGCAAGTTTACGACTGCCATTATCAGCATTTCCGCAGCCTCCCTGATTACAGCCACAGCCATCTGGTTTTACCTGAAAGTCGAAAAGCCCGCAAGGCATAAATCCATACAGACAAAGGAAATCGGCACCCGGATTACCCTACCTGAACACGCCACTGAACAACCTGCCACTCCGCACCCGTCTGACCTTCAGGAGAACAATACAGGTTCAAATGCGAACAAGGGTAAAGAAAAAATAAAACCCGGAGTGAATCAGCAACAGGCGCCTGCAACGGAGGATTTATCCGGAAACGCCAATGAAGGCAACCCTTCAGCAAAACAGGAAACCGGCTCCGATCAGTCAAAAATGATCACCACGCAAACCCATGCTGAAAAACCGGAAGCCAAAAGGGAAACCGGACCAACCCCTGCAGCAATATCCCCCGTGACCCCCTCCTCCAACACGTACCAGGCAGACGTCAGGAAACTGATCCAGTCCTTCCAGTCCGAGCCGGTGGCCTATATTGTTGCGAACCCTGTGGTAGGCAATGCACCGCTCACGGTCACCTTCCTCAACAACGGCTATGCCCGTTCGGAAACATGGAATTTCAGCGGAGAAACCAGAACCGGAGGAAGCCAGACCTATACCTTCTCCAATCCCGGAACCTATAAAGTGACGCTCGAAGCCACCGACCAAAACGGAAAAGTATACACCGATGAAGTGGAAATCGTGGTGAAAGGGGATCAGACCGGCATTGAATCCGCTGTCAGTGAAATTCAAAATGTATTTACCCCCAATGCTGACGGCTTTAACGATGTGTTCAGGTTGAAGGGAAGTAACCTGTCTACCCTGAACGGAATGATCTTTTCAGCGTCCGGAAAGAGTGTTTTCACCTGGACCAATCCGGATGAAGGATGGGATGGCCGGATCGGCAATAACCCAGCTGCTGAAGGAACTTATTATTATATCATCGAAGCGACCGGAAAAGATGGAAAAGTTTACCGTTTTAAAGGGTCTGTCCGCTTGATTAAATAAAAGAAATTGTAGCTTTGCGCCCCTGTAGTTAATAAGAATGCGCCCGGTTTCGGACCGGATAGAAGATAAATAACAAGTACCCCAAAGAACTAAATTAATTAAACCAATCAACATGAAAAAAATTTTCCTTACCATCACCGCGGTAATGGCCTTGGCCGTTGGACTGATGCAACAGGCACATGCGAGCCACGTAGTGGGTATGGACCTCATCTGGTCCTATACCGGTACACCCAACCAGTTTAACGTTACCCTGAAATTTTATCGGGATTGTGCCGGTATTCCGGCTCCTTCCGGACAGGTGGGTATCTGTTACAGTTCCGCTTCCTGCGGATTGCAGGGAAATGCCACCCTGCTGGAATTACCCCCGTTCGGCTACCAGATTCCCATTCCTCCCTGTATCCCCAACCCGGGCGCTACATCCTGTAACGGTGGTTCGGCTTATGGTATTGAAGAACACGTTTACCAGGGTGTGGTTACCCTGCCCCAGGCCTGTAACGACTGGATCTTTTCCTACAATGATTGCTGCCGTAACGGCCTGATCACCACCATTCAGCCCGGTGGCATCAGCATGACGGCTAAACTTGATAATTTTAACTATCCCACCGATAACTCCCCGGTCTTCAGCAACTACCCGGTAACCCAGTTCTGTGTGGGTAACCAGTTTTATTACGACAACGGAGCCTACGATCCTGATGGTGATTCCCTTGCTTTCTTCCTGGTAGCCCCTGAAGACGGCGGAGGATGTCCTCCGTCACCTTACCCGGTTACCTATAATGCCGGGTTCTCCGATACGGTGCCTTTCAGCAGTGTAAATGGCGTCACGATCGATAACCAGACCGGCATTGTTTCTTTTATCCCGTCCGCACAACAGGTTGGTGTCATGGCCATCCTGGTGAAGGAATACCGCAACGGTATTGAAATCGGCTATGTCAGGCGGGACATCCAGATTAACATTACCGCAGCGTGCGTGGTGAATCCCCCGGCATTCAGCACCTTCCCGGTTACCCTGGGAAGCGCCAACTATAACGGTGTGGGCGTGCAATGCGGAGACAGCAGCGTCATCCTGTCCTTTGGAAACAATCCTATTCAATGTAAATCCATTGAACCCAACGGAACCGATTTCCGTATCCTCGCTCCCAACCAGCAGCCCAATCCCGCCATCAGCGCCACTGCCATCAATTGCCAGGGCGGGGTAACCGACAGCATCCTTGTTCATTTCTATTATCCCCTCAAGTACGGGGTCA
>CAYWHE010000011.1:0-34847 GCA_964458125.1 uncultured Flavobacteriaceae bacterium
GTGGCGCCGGGAAAATACCATTGCCAGCTGACGGGGTTGTTATAGGAAAGATCGGTAAACCCGATGCAGGCATCCTCACAAAATACACTGTCGCTTGCACTCAGCCCTGCCACCGGGGCAGGAAAGCAACCGTTCAGCGGGGCGTTGGCATAATCGAAGATGATCAATGAACAGGAATCCAGGGTGGGGATGCCACCATTCAGATTCAGATCGTTGTTGTTTTCATAATAGACGTAGTGAATACCTCCGCTCATCAGCAGCGTGGCGGTGTTTTTCACCAGGATGGTATCGATTCCGCCCGATACCGAAAGTACGGAACCGGCTTCCAGGTAAATATTGTGAAAGCCGCCCCCTGTAAAAAGAGTATCGCCCTTGCATACCCATACCGGGTCAAACCCTCCGTTGATGAGCAGGTTGGAGTCGGTCACCAGGGTGTTGGAAGGAATGGCAAACAGGCACTGGGCGCTGGCAACATGCCCATTGCACGCCACCAGGATCAGGATAAGCATTACTTTTTTCATCGGTTTGATTTTATGTAGATCATGCTGATCACACAAATATACCATGTTCGCCGGACCTGACAACAAGGTTCATCCTTTTCTAACGGATTATTTTGTTACTTTATGGCCTGGTTGTGATTCACCGTATCGGTGAATCCCGCCGAAAAACCATTGATTATGAAAACCCTTCTGTATACCGCCGTCCTGACAGGATTCTTATCCTTCTTCTGCCTGAAAACTTTTGCCCAGAAATTATCCGTCATGAACGGACAGGCGGTTACGGAAGAAGGTATTGAAATGGATTGCTGGACCGCTTACCTGGACCAGGATGTGGAGTATTGTCAAAAATCCTTTGATGCCTTCATGGATAAAAGTTTTGCCTATAAAACCTATAAACGCGCGAAAGGAATTTATTCCGTGGACAAAAAGCGCTTTTCTGAAATAACAGCTCTCCGTCTCGATGTGCGTGCCATTTTTAATAAAGAGTCCGGTGGCGCTTCCGTCAGCTTTATTTTTAGTCCGGGCTATGATGTTTACCTGAGTACGACCACGTATTCGGATGACTTTCAGAAAGCCGAAAAACTGGTAAAAAATTACGTGCGTTTTCACTACAACGCCTATTACACCAAATTAAACGAGTCCTATGCATCCAAAATCAAAGACCGGGAGAACGACATCAAAAGCAATGAAAATAAAATTGATAAATTAAGGGAATATATTTCCGCAAATGAAGCCAAAATAAGTGCGGCCGATCCGGGTGCCGATAAATTAAAAGACAAAAACTCCCGGTACCAAAAGGAAATAGAAGAAAAAACCGCGTCCATCATAGCCAGCAGGACTGAAATAGCCAAACTCCAGGAAAATATAATTACTGCCAATGAAAGTCTGAAAAAAGTTTCGGCGTATGAATGAGAACCAGCTAACGGGCTGAAATTTCCAGCATCCTTTTAAGGGATTTCAGTGCGGGCGCCTGCAAATGCCCTGGAATGACAACTTCCGGTACTTCGTTTTTCATACACAGGTATAATTTTTCCAGCGTATTGAGTTTCATGTAGGGGCAATCATTGCAGGCGCAGTTGTTTTCAGGAGGTCCGGCTATAAATGTCTTCTGCGGCGATAATTTCTGCATCTGGTGCAGAATACCTGACTCGGTGACCACAATAAATTCCCTGGCCGGATCATTCTTCGTGTAGTTCAGCAATGCTGTTGTGGATCCTATAAAATCAGCCAGTTTCAAAACAGGCTCTTCACATTCAGGATGAGCGATTACCTGGGCCTGCGGATGTCTTTCCTTTAATGCAGCAATCTTTTTTTGAGAAAATATTTCATGCACCATACAGGCACCGTTCCACAATACCATCTTCCTTCCCGTCTTTTTCATGATATAAGCACCCAGGTTTTTATCCGGTGCAAATATAATGGGCTGATCTTCGGGAACACTTTCCACTATTTTCACCGCATTGCTTGATGTACAGATGATGTCGCTCAGGGCCTTTATCTCTGCGGTGCAGTTGATATAAGAAATGACCACATGCCCTGGATGCGCCTGTTTGAATTTAAGGAATTCATCGGGCGGGCAGCTGTCGGCCAAAGAACATCCGGCTTTCAGGTCGGGCAACAACACCTTTTTGTCCGGATTCAGCAGTTTGGCCGTCTCCGCCATGAAATGCACCCCCGCAAAAACAATCCTGTCGGCCTTTGTTTTTTCCGCTTCCTGGGCAAGGCCGAGGCTATCCCCGATAAAATCCGCTATATCCTGTATATCTCCCTCCTGGTAATAATGCGCCAGAATAATGGCGTTTTTTTCCTTTTTAAACTTCCTGATCTCTTCAAAAAGATCCAGATCCGGGTCTATGGGTTCATCCCAAAAGCCCGTCCGGCTGATCATTTCATCACGGGTTTCCATGGCTCACTTGCTGAGAACAAAAGTAATCAATATATTCAACAAACGATTTCAACTCCTTCATCATCCTATTATATATATATTTTTTTTTAAAATAAAATAATATGTTAATTATATGCTGTTGATAAGGCTTAAAAAATAATCGCGCGGGGATTGACGGATACGTTTATCACGCTTTTTAAACAAATTATAAACAGTTTGCCCTTCCCAGGGAATTGAATATGAATTCGCTTTCAGGTTATGAACAATCGGTTGAAGAGGCATGCTATTCATAACTTCCTGTTTCGCAGTTGTTGATAAAGGCAACCGGAAATGTTCACATATTTCCACAACTATTATTTCAAAACAATAGGATGTAATATAAATATTTATAACCGCGCTGTCTGATTAACAACCGGCAAAAAAGTATGGATTGTTTATGAACGTCTTTTTTTGTTTTAAACAATTTTCAGGTTGATAATTCAAGTTATAAAGGTCTCATTTTCAACTTTGTTATTTTACAGGGCCAGGGATGTTCAGAAGTTGTTCATAGCCGGGTAAAAGGTTAGAAATGCGGTCGAAAGTTAATGTTCATGTTCTCCCTCATTGGTCATCATGGACATGAGGTAATAACTGCCATTGATTACCAGGCGAACATCATCCTGAATATCCTGCAGGGGAGTTATCTCTGTAAACCCGTTATCGGTAATTCCCCGTTTAACCGGTATGCGTTCAAAGGAAAACTCTCCGGCTGTATTTGATTCTGCCCGGATAAAAATATAATCATTGCCTCCAAAGGAGATGATGGCCGATTCGGGAACGGAAGGAAAGGTGTTGGTTTCGATGGCAATGTTTGCAGTTACGTTCATACCTTCAATCAATCCTGTTTTATCTCCCGTAACAGTTGCATGAACGGGAACGGATTTGCTTTCGCCTTCAAAGGCGCTACCGATGGAAAATATTTTAGCCGTGTATTGTTTACCGGGTATATTGGTCAGCCTGATGTCTACCTGTTGCCCGATTTTGATTTTATTCAGATCCTGCTCATAAATAAAGAGGTCAATATGCAACTGGGCGTTGTCCACCACATCCATCAGTTCATCGGTTGGTTGTACCGTTTTTCCGATGTTGATGCTGATATGGGAAACGTTTCCGTTACTGGGACTTTTAATGGTTGCTGCGGGGGATATATTTTCTGCAAGCAGTGTTTCAGCATTGATATTCAGCAGGGACAATTGTTTTTTTAAGGCATGGTGTTTTGCCGTCAGCGTATGATAATCGGATTCTGTTTTCTGAAACACTTTCTGTGCGGAGACATTTTTATCGCTCAGCTCCTTTTGTCTTCTCCATTCGGCAGCGGAATAGTTCAGCTGGGCCTGGGTTTCAAGGTAATCCTGCTGCAGTTTAATAAAGTCATCATGGACCAGGGTGGCAAGTATTTGTCCCTTGCTGACCATATCGCCTTCCTGAACCAGGATGGATTGAATCGTTCCTCCATGCGCGCAGGAAATACTGGCTTTATTCTGTGGCGGCACCTTCAGGTACCCGGCCGCGCGCAGGGTTCCTGTCAGATTTTTTTGCTCCACGCTTCCCAATTGAAGATGGATGGCTTCGGCCTGCCGGCTGCTGAGATGAACGGTTGATTCTTTTCCATGGGAATGTTCCTCCACGACAGGTAGGGGTTTGGATCCGTTTTCATTTGTGCAGGAGGTGTGGAGCAATGAAAGAGCCGCCAGCAGCGGCAGGAACAGCAGGAACAAGTTGGTATGGTTTGGTTGATTCATTTCCTTGGTAATTATGGATTAATTAAGTAGTTGATTTGAATGACGGCCTGGTTAAAATTATTCAGGGCTTCCAGGTATTTTTGACGTATGTCAATGCTTTGTGAAAGCAATGCGGTGTATTCCAGGTAACCGATTTCCCCGTTCCGGAATGCCAGTGTGGCTGCGTTTTGCAATTCGTCAGCCTGCTGCAAGCCGGTGGTTTCATAATAAACGAGCAGTTGCTCCTGCTTTTTCTGTTCCAGGCTGGTTTGTTCATACAAGGAACGGAATTGCAGGGAGGCGTTTTCCATATCCTTTTGTGCAATCAGTTTTTGAATCCTGGCGGCCTGCAGCCTTCCCTGTTGTCCCCAGAAAAAGACCGGTATGCCCACACCTATCGAGTAACCATATAGCCCCGGCTTTTCCCGGTACCAGTTTTGATTGAAAAAACGAAAATTAAATTCCGGAAGAAACCGGCTTATTTCAGCCTGTTGCTGATAACCCGCCAAGGTAATTTTTTCCCGGTAAATGTTCAGGAAAGGGTGATTGGGATTGGGTTGGGGAGACGGGTTTGCCGGCAGCTTTTGCATGGCCTTGTTTTCGGGGAGAATAAAATCGTCCGTATAAAGAAGTTTTTTTAGTTCCTGTTGGGATATGGCAACGGCGGTATGGGCTGACTGCAGGGCCAGCAGTACTTCCTGCCGCCTGGCTTTTGCAGAGATCATTTCGAGTTTGTTGGTTTCGCCCGCCTGGAAGCGGAGGGCGGCGGCGGTTTCAAAATCAGCGAAAAGGCTGTCCTGTTGTTGAAAAAGCTTTTCCTTTTCCACGGCCAGCCACAGATGGAAATACGCGCTCCTGACCTGGCGTACCAGCTCTTTTTTAGAAAGTTCAAGATCGGATAGGGCTATGTTGGTTTGCTGTTTGCCCGCCCTGCCTTGCGCCAGGTAAGTAGTTGGAAATTCAATGGACTGAGAAAATCCGATTTTTAAAATTCCGTTCGACTGATTGTTGCCCTGTATCAGATCTTCATTCTCATAAAAAAATGAAGTTTTACCCAAATCAAAGGCCGTTTTTTGAAGCTTCTGATTTTGAGAAACAGCCAGTTGTGACGACTGGATGCCGGGATTGTTTTTTAAGGCGACAGCTATACAGCTATCCAGGTTCAAACGCTTAACCCGATCCTCCCCTGGGGAGCCAGGTGATTGTCCGCATACAATGGTGGATGCACCAATCAGCAATACCAGAACGGGAAATGAAGGTCCCGGGGTTGTTTTGCTGTTCCGGGAAAACAAAATATACAGGGACGGCAAAACCAGTAACGTTAAAACGGTGGCGGTGATAAGACCACCGATCACCACCGTGGCAAGCGGGCGTTGCACTTCAGCGCCTGCAGTTGTGGAGATGGCCATGGGCAGAAACCCGAAGGAGGCCACGCAGGCAGTCATCAGTACCGGTCTTAATCGCATCCGGGTTCCCCGGCGGATACGTTCCAAAATATCTTCTTCTCCCTCCTTTTCCAGTTGGTTAAACGTGCTGATTAAAACAATTCCGTTCAATACAGCCACGCCAAACAGGGCAATGAAGCCTACCCCGGCCGAAATGCTGAAGGGCATGTCGCGCAACCAAAGGGCGAAGATGCCGCCAATTGCGCTCAGCGGGATAGCCGTATAAATAAGCAGGGCTTCACGTGCGGAATTGAAGGCAAAAAAGAGCATTACAAAAATGAGCAGCAAGGCTACCGGCACGGCAATCAACAGGCGCCTGTTGGCTTCTTCCAGGTTTTTAAATGAACCGCCGTAAGTAAAATAATAGCCAGCCGGTAATTTTACCTGGTTATCCAATTTTTCTTTTAGTTCATTCACCAGGCTTTTAACATCGCGTCCCGAGATATTGAATCCGATGACAATTCTGCGCCTGGCATCTTCACGGCTGATTTGATTGGCACCAAGCACATAATCAATGTTAGCCACCTGTTGCAATGGAATCTGACCGCCTGAAGGCAGCGGAACGAAGAGATTCCGGACATCTTCGATATCCTTTCTGTTTTGCTGCAACAGCCGCACCACCAGGTCAAACTTTCGCTCATTTTCAAAAACGCTTCCGGCAGCCTCACCGGCAAAGGCGGTTCGGACGATGCGATTGAGGTCTTCAATATTTAATCCATAGGCGGCAACCCGGCTGCGGTCGTACTCAACGGCAATCTGAGGCATTCCCAGTGTGCGTTCCACTTTTGGATCCTGGGCGCCCTCAACCGTATGAATGACGGCAGCAACCTTTTCGGCATACCACGCAAGCGAATCCATATTTTCACCGAAAATTTTTACGGCAACGTCCTGCCTGACCCCCGTCATCAGTTCATTAAAGCGCATTTCAATGGGCTGTATGGCTTCGAAGGCAACACCGGGAATATGGGTCATGAGGGCATTGAGCATGGTGTCCATCAGATCCTGGTAGACCGGCGTGGTTTGCCATTCTTTTTTTTCCTTTAAAATAATCATCACATCCGTATCAAAGGGCGCCATGGGGTCGGTTGGAATTTCTGCCGTACCGGTTTTGCAAACCACCTGTTTGACTTCCGGAAAGCGCATGAGTACCTTTTCAACAACGGCATTATTTTTTACGCTCATGTCTACCGTGCTTCCTTCGACGAGCATGGAGTGAAAGGCAAAATCGCCCTCTTCCAGGGTTGGCAGAAATTCTGATCCCATCCGGGTGAATAGCAGGACAGCGAATACAAACAGAACGGAACCGGAAGCAATAACAACGGCTTTTCTGTGCATGGCAAATTCAATCGCCGGGTTGTACATACGCTGAAACAGGTCCATCATCTTATCACTGATGTTTCTTTCCGGAGACGTTTTTTTCGGAAGAAACAAGGCGCTCATCATGGGCACATAAGTGAGCGAAAGAAGCAATGCACCGATGATGGCAAATGAAACGGCCATGCCCATCGGCTTAAACATTTTTCCTTCAATGCCAATGAGGGTGAGGATTGGAATATAAACGATAAGAATGATGATTTGTCCGAAAGTGGCCGAGTTCATCATCTGCGTGGCGCTTTGTCTGACCTCATGGTCCATTTGTTTTTGGCTCAGTCGTATAATTCCCTTTTCATGGTAGCGGCTATGAAGCACCCTGGTTAATACCGCTTCCACAATAATAACGGCTCCGTCCACAATCAAACCAAAATCAATGGCGCCCAGGGACATTAAATTGCCGGTAACGCCAAAAATGTTCATCAGGATTATGGCAAACAGCATGGACAACGGGATAACCGATGCGACAATAAAACCTGCACGTAAATTCCCGAGGAATAAGACGAGAATGAAAATCACAATCAATGCGCCTTCCAGCAAATTGGTTTCCACCGTGCCGATGGCGCGGCTTATCAGCGAGCTTCGGTCCAGGAAAGGCTCAATGGTTACGCCTTCGGGCAGCGATTTCTGAATAACGGGAATTTTTTCCTTGATATGTTTCACCACTTCCGCACTGTTCATTCCTTTCAACATCATGATAACCCCTCCGGAGACCTCCCCGTTACCGTTCCTGGTCATGGCGCCGTAACGGTTGGCGCTGCCGAAATGAACCGTTGCCACATCACGGATGAGAACAGGAATCTGAGCATCTGTTTTGACCACGATCCGGCCTATGTCTTCCAGTGATTTTACCAGCCCGATGCCCCGGATGTAATATGCCGTGGAACTTTTTTCAATAAAGGCCCCGCCCGTGTTTTCATTATTTTTGCCAAGCGCATCAAAGACTTCGGGCAGGGTGACATTCATGCTTTTCAAACGCATGGGATCAATGGCCACTTCGTATTGCCTCAGGTGACCGCCAAAGCTGATAACTTCTGCCACGCCCGGTGTGCCCAGCAACTGCCGGCCCACAATCCAGTCCTGCATTTCGCGCAGCTGCATGTCGGAATATTGATGTTCATACCCCTTTTCCACATGGAGCACATATTGAAAAATCTCGCCCAGGCCGGTGCTGACCGGTCCCATAAATGGCTTTCCCATGCCTGCGGGAATATTTTCCAGTGCTTCTTTAATGCGCTGGTCAACCAGGCTGCGTGCAAAATAGATGTCCACGTTATCCTCGAACACGACCGTTATGACGGATAAGCCGAAACGTGAAATACTGCGCACTTCTACCAGATTGGGCAGGGAAGCCAGGCTTCGTTCAACAGGCGCCGTCACGAACTGTTCGACTTCCTGCGCGGCAAGCGAAGGCGTTAAAGTAAAAATCTGCACCTGGTTGTTGGTAATGTCGGGCACGGCATCTATCGGTAGTTTTGTCAGCGAGTAGCTTCCATAGACGATGAGCGCAAGGGTGAAGAGGCCTACTGCAAATTTATTCTGAATGGAAAACCGGATGATTTTATTTATCATGAGTGACTGGTATTGAACAGGCCGTTGAAGCAATGAGTGGCATCACAGGAAGAAACTGCAGTAAAGCCGGTTCATGCAGCATCAGCTATCCTGCTGCAGCCTGGAAGTTGTATGGAAGAGTAATAATTCCTGTCCGGTTTGCGGAGCGGGCCAATCCTAGTATGCCTGCGAAGGACAGAAACGGATCAGGAAATGCCGGACCACCCCGGGGCGGTCAAAAAAAAATCAAGCTGTTTTCGGGGGCTGCCAGATGGAAGAAAAATAAGCGGATAAAAAAGGTTGCTGGAAGATATAATAAACCAGGTTAATGGATGAAGGTATTAATAGGAAGGAAGGAATGTGACCGGTTGTAATTTGTGTAGAGCAACAGGAACAGGAACAAAAGGGGGAGCAACTGTCCTGATGTTCTTCGTGATGTTCTTTGGCCGCCTCCAGGCCGGACCTGGTTTCAGGTGAGTCGTTTTCACAGGCATCAACACAGGGAATGAAAATCATCACCAGGAAGGTAATGGCTAAAAACAGCGCGGTTTGTTGTTTGGCTCCAGTCACGACTGCGAAAGTAAAAAATGTTTTACGAAATCACCACGGAGGGGTTACAAACCGGCCGAATTACACCGCTGCCTGCAGGGGAGCATTCACCCCAGGGGCAGGAACTCCGCTGCTGCTGTCTTGGAAGAATTCACGCCAGAGTATTCGGCCGGGTAATCAGAACAACAGCCGCCGATCGAGGATGGCTGCCGGCCGGATTATTGATCATGTGTTAATTGCAGGTGGCCCGGACAGAGACCTTCCTGGGGTTAAGCCCGCCCTGGGTGCAATTAAAATCACAGAAAGTATAAATTTTTGAACCGCCGCTGTCGGTGACCTTCACCTTTCCGGAGGAGGGCTGCCAGGAATCGGCAATCTTATAATATTCTACGTATACGGTTCCGGCGGCTACCAGGTTGATGTCGTTCACTGCCGTGTATTCGCCGGCTGCAGGTGCGGCAGCACCGCTGAAAACCATCACGGCACCTTCGGGGCTTGTACTGCCGGTATCAATGAGGTGCTCGCTGTAATAATTCGTTCCAAACACCTTGCAGTCCGATTTGATGATGTTTCCTGATGTGCCGTCCACAACCAGGACATTCGTTGAAAAATTGCAGGGGGTGCTGTTGCTGCTGTCATCATCGTCTTTCTTTTTACAGGAAAAAACGAGTATCAGCGAGATCGCAGCCAGCAGGAAGGTGTTTTTTTTCATGGGATTTTTGGTTTAATTATTTGGGATGGGTTTTGCAAAATTATTCGATTTATCCGGGAGAAAATTACAATTGTTTTCGCAATACAATGCGAAAAGTTGTGCCTTTATTCAGTTCGGAATTCCGCACAAAAATTTGGCCGTTGTGGTATTCTTCAATGATGCGCTTGGAAAGCGAAAGCCCCAGTCCCCAGCCCCTGGTTTTAGAGGTATAACCTGGTTTGAAAACGGTTTTGTATTTGGATTTCGGAATCCCTTTTCCGGTATCCGTAATATCGATATACAGGAACTGCTGCTGGTCGGTAACGGAAATGCTGATTTGTCCTGAGCCTTCCATGGCATCGATGGCGTTTTTGAAGAGGTTTTCCAGGACCCATTCAAACAAAGGCACGTTGATGGGAGCATAACAGGCATGATTGGGCGAGGCGTCAATGGAAATGGAAACCCTTGAGGAAGAGCGGGTGCGGATATACTGAATGGCGTTTTCCAGCACTTCGATGAGGTTTTCCTTTTTCAAAGCAGGCGCGGAGCCGATCTTTGAAAAACGCTCGGTGATGGTGTTCAATCGGCTGATATCCTTTTCAATTTCAGGAAGATGCTCGGTATTTTTCTGCTGGGTCTTCAGGTATTCCACCCAGGCCATCAGGGAGGACAGGGGGGTGCCCAGCTGGTGGGCCGTTTCCTTGGCCATGCCAACCCAGACCTGGTTTTGTTCGGCTTTGCGGGAAGTGCTGAAGGCAAGGTAGGAAACAAAAACAAACAAAGCGATCACCGCCAGCTGGAAAAAAGGATAATAACGCAACTGCGTCAAAAGTCTGGAGTCCTTATAGTAAACGAAGTTTTTTTCATCATTTTTACCGAACTTGATCAGGATAGGCTCATGTTGTTTGCGCATGGCCTCAATCTCAGCTTTCAGGTAGGCCGGATTCAGCGATTTCACCGAATCCAGGTTACGGAAGGAATTCACCTGACCGCTTTCGTCCGTCAGGATCATGGGAATGGTGGAGTTGCTGCGGATCACCTCCAGGGCAAAACTGATGTCTCCGGCTTCAATGGAAATCTCGGAAAGCTGCCGGATCCCTTCAGCCCATAGTTCCACGTTTTTCTTTTCCTGCTCAGACAGTTTCCGGACCAGGTTGTTGGTATACCAGAGAGACGATACCCCGATGAAAAGGGCAGCCGCCAGTAAAAGCAATTTCCAACGTTGTTTTCTTGTATAAATATTCACTGCCCGGCCCTGTAATTCGTATTGCAATATTAAGTTAAAACTGTGAACCAATCATCCGGCCCCGGGTTTTTATGGATCCGGGTCCGGAAAACATTGTAAATCACAGAAAAAGCCCCCGTTATTTTTCTTCCTCCTCATAGTCAATCTGAATGTCCTCCTGCTGTAAAGGCTCCAGTTCTTTTTTAACGGCGGCCGAATCCTTTTTGAACCAGCCGAATTCCTTGTTCAGTACATTTTTCAGGTTTTGTTTTTCATCCCGGATATCCTTTTCAATTTTTTCCTCCACCGATTTGCTGTCATAGGTGAATTTCGGGTTTTTCATGGGTCCCGACATGCGCAAAAACAGCCTGGTACGACCCAGCCCGTCATCTTCAATGGTGCCGAATTCGGTATTTTGTTCTTTCACCTTTTTTCCCAATACATGGGAAAGCAGCAGGTTGATTTTATAATCCACCATATTATCAAAGGTATGCGTGCCACTGGCTGTCAGGTCAAGGGCGCTGGATTTGATTTCCATGGAGGAAAAATAAATCGTCCTGTTCCGGATTTCCACCACATCATGCAAGGTGGAAAAACGGATGTTTCTCAAATCAACACCCTTTAAATACCGGGTCAGCGCCATGGTCGGCTCAAAGTTGATGAGTTCCCCGTTGTCAATGGTAATATCGGCCCTGGCATACATTTTTTCGGTGTTGCAAACCATATCGGCCGACCAGGTGGAAGCAAACTGCACGTCGGCGGTGGCTTTGCCTCTTAAGTTCTGATCCCGGATTACTTCCTGGCCGAAATTACCCATTTCGGAGAAAAGCCTGTTGATGTCAATCCCCATGACACGGGCCTCCACCGACATCAGGAGGCTGTCGCTGCGGGAGGTTCTGACCGAACTCTTCAAAATGGCAGATCCCCCCATGCTGTTGAAGGCCAGTTGTCCGGTGGACAATTCCTGGTTGGCATAGGACAGCACCCCTTGTAGTTGTTGCGCTTCAAACTGCTGGTACCGGAAACGATCCACCTGAATGCGAAGACGGATATCCGACAGTTCAGGCCATGAAGAGGTTCCCTTACCGGCGGCTCCTGCATCAGCCTTTCCTTTTCCAAGAAAAGTATCCAGGTTGATGGCCGGGGAAGCGAGGGAGGCGTCCACCTTAAACTTTTCCCCGGGCAGCAGCAGGTAGGACCAGAGATTGCTTAAAGTACCGTCTATCCGGAAATCGCTTTCTCCTATGTTGCCGCTCAACGACTCCAGCTGAACGTCATTTCCATGCAGGGAAAATCGTCCTTCCACATGCCTGGCGGCCATCTGCCCGTTGCGTAGAAAGAAGGAGACTTCGTCCAGTTGCATGGAACCCGAAGCCTTATAGGTGCGCAACTCACCTATTTTTCCCGCAAAGGCCATGTTGGCCGTCACCATTCCCTCCGGGTTTTCCAGTTGTTTCATGGGAACAAAACGGGCCAGGGTTTTCAGGTCCAGCTGCCCGTTCAGGTGAAATGTTAAATAGGGGTGTTTAAAATCCGACAGTTCAAGATCTCCCGACAGGGGATTCCCGTTCAGACGGGCAGTCAGTTGCCGAATGGCCAGGTAAGACCCGTTTTTAGCCTCCTTCTTCTTATTGGTATAAAAACCGTTGAAGGAAACCTGCTTCAGCGCCTCTCCACCTTCCCTGGGTGTGATGTTCACGCGGGAGGCCTGGAAACGAAAATCAACCAGGGGAGATTTTTTTTCGTTGAGCAGTCCTTGTACCTTCATTTCAAAGACCACCTTTCCGGAATAGTGGTACGTATTTATTTTGGCCGCTATGGCCTTGGGCAGCAGTGCCACAATGGCTTTCGGGTCGGAGCCAGCGGAAGTCAACAGCAGGTTGGTTTCCAGGCCTCCACCAACGGAGCGGAGGGTGCCGGAAGTTTTCAGGGGAAGCCCTTCCAGGTCCAGCTCCGAAGAAATAATGGAATAAAGTCCCGAATCCATATCTGTTTTCATGACCAGATGCAGGCTGGCGCTCCGGTCGCGGAGAAAATCAACCCCGTCGGCGCGAAAGGAGGCCTGCTCCAGCGAAACGTCAGCTTCCAGGTCGAATAATTGTTGAGAAAAAGCCCCTTTAAATTCACCGGAAGGGATATGCGTCCGGAAAAATTGTTTTTTAAAATCATTATGAAAAACCATCCGAACCTCAGAAAATATCACCTTTTGAAGATCAAAACCTGCAGAACCTTTTGCCTCGGTGCCGGTTTTCCAGATTACATAGGTGGGCTCCCCTTTTGCATTAAAACCGGGGTTCAGCAGGGCCTCCTCTATATCCAGACGTTTGACGGAATACGTTTTGGAAAACAATTGCCAGAGGCTCATCCGAAGGGAAATCTTATGAGCAAACAGAAGCGTGTCGGGCGTTTCGGTGTTTTTTTCCCGGATCAGCACATCCTTAAATTCCAGAGCAGCATCCGGGAAGTGACCAAACAGGGAAAAGGAAATATCTTTGACAGCAACCGGAACCGTCAGCCGGCGGTTGATCATGGTCAACAGGTAAGTCCTGACCTCGCTGGCAAAAAAACTGCTCAGCGCCAGCCCCCCGGCAACAAGGAGGGCGAGGAACAGGAATAAAATCCAGATGGCTTTTCGGGACATAGGTGGACCGCTGACAATACCGCTGTTTGGGCACGGCAAAAATAACGCAAATCGTACGGTTATATGGTGGCCGGCGGGAAACAAAAACGTCCCGCCATTGGCGGGACGTCAATCATTTCAGGTTGAACATCAGGCAAACCGCTTCGCCACTTCAGTCCAGTTGATGACATTGAAGAATGCCGCTATATAATCGGGCCTGCGGTTCTGGTAATGCAGGTAATAGGCATGTTCCCAAACGTCCATGCCCAGGATGGGCGTGCCTTTTACCTCCGCAATGTCCATCAGGGGATTGTCCTGGTTGGGGGTGGAACAAACCTCGAGTTTGCCCGCAGCATTTTTAACCAGCCAGGCCCAGCCGGATCCAAAGCGGGTGGCACCTGCCGTGGAAAATTTATTTTTGAAGTCATCAAAATTACCAAAGGCTGCATTGATGGCGTCGGCCAGTGCGCCTGTTGGTGTGCCACCGGCTCCCGGGCCCATGATGTTCCAGAACAGGGTGTGATTGTAATGGCCGCCACCGTTGTTGCGAACAGCCATGGGGTATTTCGAAATGTTTTTACAGATTTCTTCAATGCTCAGCTTTTCAGTATCGGTGCCGGTAATGGCGGCATTGAGGTTGTTTACGTAAGCCTGGTGATGTTTGCCGTGATGGATTTCCATGGTACGTGCATCGATATGAGGTTCCAGGGCATCAAATTTATAGGGGAGAGGTGCAAGCGTAAAAGCCATATTGATTAGGATTAGGTAATTGAAATGAAACAAGGCAAAATTAAAAAAAGTTTTGGAAAGGACGGCCGAAGGAAAACATATTCTTTCAGGATGGACCGAAAAAGAAGAAAGCCCAGCAATCAGCGGGCAACCCGCGGTCTTGTCGCACATGAAAATTCAGCAGGAAAAAACAGGGTGGCCATTTCCATCGGATTCCTTCATACGGGCGGCGCATTCATTATTTTAACTCCGCATCCTTTCGGCTGAAAAGATAAAAACCCGAAATGATCAGGGATTGTCATGGACATGTAAATAAAAGTAAAAAAATACTTTTATTGATCAAAAATGAATACATTTGTCCCGTCAAATTAAAAACACGTCCAATGGAAACCACGGTTGAAAACATCCTGAATGTAACCCTGCTGGAGCCTCGTCAGAAGCACCCTGCAATTTTTGCACGTTTTGCTGAAGTACCCGCCGGTGAAAGCCTTATTATTCTGAACGACCATGATCCCAAGCCTTTGTATTACCAGATACTGGGTGAGCTGGGAAATGTATTTGCCTGGGAATACCTGGAACAGGGACCGGAATGGTGGAGGGTCAAAATCAGCCGGCGTGCTGCCGGTGAAGAGGAGGCAACACTCGGTCAGCTGGCCGCCGCTGATATCCGCAAGGCCGAAATCTTTAAAAAGTACGGACTTGACTTTTGCTGCGGCGGAAAGAAAACCGTGAAACAGGCCTGTTCCGAAAAGGGGCTCGATGTCACGAAGATCGAACAGGAATTACGGCAGGCCGGACAGGTAGTGACCTCACGGCCCTTGCCATACAACGACTGGAACCTGAATTTCCTGTCTGATTATATTGTCAACACCCATCATGCCTATGTACGTAAATCCCTGCCTGACCTGGTGGGTTATGCCACCAAGGTAGCGGGCGTTCATGGTGAGCAGCACCCGGAATTGTACCGGATCAGGGACCTGGTGATGGAAGTAAACGCGGAGTTGACCTCGCATATGATGAAGGAAGAGCGGGTATTGTTTCCATATATAAAGGAATTGGCAACATCCATTTCACATCCGGGCAACAGGCAGGTTCCCGGTTTCGGCACCATAGAGAATCCCATTCACATGATGGAGACGGAGCATGAGCAGGTCGGCGCAAACCTGGAGGAAATCCGTCAGCGGTCTTCCGGGTACACGTTACCCCCGGATGCATGCGCTTCCTACAGCCTGTTATATAAAATGCTTCCGGAATTTGAAGATGACCTCCACCTGCATATTCACCTGGAAAACAATATCCTGTTTCCCAAGGCCATCGAACTGGAAAAACAAAAATAATCCATCCCTCATGACAAAGGCATAATCATGGAAACAGTTAACAATACAGGCACAGTCAGTCCCCTCAAACGGCATCCCGCGCTGGTTCATTTTTCAAAAGACCATCACTTCGGATTATTATTAGTCTGGAAAATAAGACAGGGTATCAAAAAGAATATTGAAGGAGAGAGGATCGGCAACTACCTGCTTTTTTTCTTCAGCGAAGATCTGAAAGCGCACTTTCAGGAAGAAGAGAGCCATTTGTTTCCCCTATTGCCGGCCCAGGATAAACTGGTCAGACAGGCCCTGGAAGAACACCGCAAATTGTATGCATTGGCTGAAGAGATACAGAATCACTTGTCTGACACCAACCGGCAACAAAATTTTGCCGGTTTGCTGGAGGCTCATATCCGTTTTGAGGAACGTTCGCTATTTCCGCACATCGAAGAAAAACTAACGGCAACCGGACTGGAAGAAATCATTAGAAAATCCGGAGTAGTTGCCTGTGATATTGACGACCGCTGGCAGGATCAGTTCTGGAAATAATGAGGCGCTCTAAGAAAAGGTAAAAAGGAGTTTGACAATCAAGGGTATGAACACCGGGGCAACAGGGGTGCGGTGGTGCATAAATGTAAGCAGTTCATTAAAAAAGTATTTTGGGAGGTGGAATTTACCATAGCGATTTAAACCAAAACCTCCTCCGGCATCCTGAATCATATCAAAACCAACATCAACATACCATGAAAAAAATTCTCATTTCAATTTTATCGGCGGGTTTGTTTGCCTCCTGTTCCTCCTCCGATCAGTCTCACAACCAAACGCCCGTGAAAACAGAAGAACAGGCCGCTCCTGCGGAATTGGAACACGAACAGGGGCATGGATTGTCCCTGAACAACGGGGTGAAGTGGAAAGCCGATGCCAGCACCAACGCCAATGTCGGAGCTTTAAAAAACATCCTGTCCCTGGCGAAGCCAGCGGCAACGGAACATTTCCTGGCCACGGGTAAACTGCTGCAGGCCGGACTGGATAAAATGATCCGGGAATGCCGCATGCAGGGAGCCGATCATAACGCCCTTCACCAGTGGCTGGAGCCGCTGATGGGACAGGTACAGAAGTTACAGGAAGCGTCCTCGGTGGAAGAAGCACAAACGGTGTATCATGAAATAGAAACACAGATCGGGCTGTACGATCACTATTTTGAATAATGATAACCATCAACTCCCGGACCAGGATTGCCGCCCTGCTGAAGGCCCATCCCGGTTCTCTTGAAGCCATCATCAGCCTGTCGCCGGCGTTCGAAAAGCTGCGAAACCCCGTCCTGCGCAGGCTGATGGCCGGCCGCGCAACCATTGGAATGGCCAGTAAAATAGGCGGGTGTACGGTGCAGGCTTTTTTTGATCAACTCAGGCCTTTGGGTTTTACCGTGGCAGAAGATCAACAGCCTGATATCCAGGAACAGCAGCAGGAGGCGCCGGAGGTTATCCGCAACCTGCCGCCGGGGATGATGACAGAACTGGACGTCCGGCCCGTCATCGCAGCGGGAAAGGACCCCCTGGACCTCATCCTGGAAAAAGTGAAGCCGTTAAAACCGGGGCAGGCGCTGAAACTTATCAACAGCTTTGAACCGGCACCGTTGATCAGGCTGCTCGAAAGACAGGGCTTTAAAGCGTATATAGATACCGTTAGTTACCAGCTGGTCATCACCTATTTCCTGCTGCAGTCCGGGCATGATGTTGCAGAACCGGACACCACGAAGGCGGAAGAAGGGTGGGATGAACGCCTGCAGGAATACAGCGGACGCCTTGAAACCATCGATGTGCGGCAGATGGAAATGCCCCAACCCATGTTCCTCATCCTGGATGCGCTGGATAAACTTCCGGAGGATCACGCCCTGTTTGTTTATCACAAACGCATCCCGGTTTTTTTGCTACCCGAACTGGCCACACGGAAATTCGACTTCCGGATCAAGACCATAAAGGACGATGAAGTCCATTTGCTGATCTATAAATCCTGATATGTTTTTCACCGGTAATAACCAGTCTGCCGTTAAAACCACTCCGCCGGCAGTGGTGCTGCCCTTTTACGGGTATGCCGCCCTGTCCTTCCTGCTGGCGGCAGCGCTTTTATTTCTGTCGGCTCCGGCCTTCATCAACCAGTACTTTCATCCTCACCTGCTGGCCATAGCTCATTTGATGGCCCTGGGCTGGGGAACCATGATTATACTGGGCGCCAGTCACCAGCTCGTCCCGGTGATCGTGGAGGGCAGGTTATACAGCCTTACGCTGGCCCATGCTTCCTTCTTTCTGGCCGCAGCCGGGATACCCCTGCTGGTATATGGCTTCTATGTATTCAACATGGGATGGCCCGCCAAATGGGGAGGACGCCTGGTGCTGCTGGCTTTGCTGGCTTACCTCGTTAACCTGGGCATCAGCATGTCGAAGGGAAAAAGCGAAAATGTGCATGCCCTGTTTGTGTTTACGGCCACCCTTTGGTTATTCCTGACGGCCCTGCTGGGTCTGGTCCTGGTGTATAATTTCACGTATCCGTTGATGCCGCATGATTCCGTTCACTACCTGGCCCTGCATATGCATGCGGGCGTCATCGGATGGTTCCTGCTGCTTGTGATGGGCGTGGGTTCCCGGCTCATTCCCATGTTCCTGATTTCGAAATATAAAAATGATCAGCTGCTGAAGGTGATTTATTACCTGGTCAATTCCGCATTGCTGGGATTCATCGTCATTTATCTCTATACCCGGGCCAGCGAATTGTTTTTTCTGCCCCTACTGCCCCTGCTCCTGGCCATCACCCTTTTTATTTATTATTGTTACCGGGCCTATGAAAACAGGCTCCGACGACAGGTTGACGGTCAGTTGAAAATCTCCCTGCTTTCCGTGGGCATGCTGGTGATTCCGCTTATATTTTTATTCATCATCATAACTTCCCTGCTCGTATCGGACCGGGAACAAACGGCACTGGTGCTGGCTTATGGATTCCTGATCTTTTTCGGCTGGATCACGGCCATCATTTTGGGAATGACCTTTAAGACCCTGCCATTCATGGTCTGGAACAGGGTTTATCATCAGCGGGCTATACTGGCACAGGCTCCCAACCCGAAGGACCTGTTTCACCACAACGTCTTTAAAATGATGAGCGCCGCCTACCTGGCCGGCGTCTTATTTTTCACCTGCGGCATCCTGCTGAAGGAAATCAGCCTGTTGCGTGGCGGAGCCATCCTGCTCCTGGTAACAGCAGGCTTATACAACGGCAATGTTTTTAAAATGCTCATGCATAAACCCGAACACGAATGAGTGTAATAACCAACAACAAGGACCAGTGCGCCGCGGCCCTCGATGCACTCCGGCAGGTGGTCGACCCGGAAATAGGACTGAACGTGGTGGACCTGGGATTGATTTACCGGATCGATCTGGATGAGAGAGGCCAGAGCGTTCATTGTACAATGACCCTGACCACATCATTCTGTCCCATGGGGGAAGCCATCAGCAACGGGGTGGAAGTAGCCCTGCAGCGGGCGTTTCCCGGCTATGCCATACAGCTTGAACTGACCTTTGATCCGCCCTGGTCGCAGGAGCTGATTTCGAAAGAAGGACTGAATTTTTTAAAACAATAAACCATGCTGAGCCTCACCTGTAAAGCGGCCATCAAGGCCGTCATCTTTCTGGGTTCCCGGTTTGAACTGGGAGAGAAAAGCGGCATCCGGCAGATTGCCTCTTTCATCAACGAAAACGAGCATACCGTTGGCAAGCTCCTGCAGCGCCTGGTTAAAGAAGGGGTAATCAGGAGCGCCAAGGGGCCTAACGGGGGGTTCTTTATCACCGCCCGCCAGCAAAGGCAGCCCATCCTGGCGGTTGTGGAGGCCATTGACGGAAAAGATGTTTTCAACCAATGCGGTCTCGGACTAAGCAAATGCAGTTCCACGCATCCCTGTCCGATCCACGATGATTTTAAAACGGTGCGGGATCTTTTTAAAAAACTCTGTGAGGAAAAAAAAGTATGCGACCTTTATGAGCCGGTCAACAACGGACTGGCGTATCTGACGGGGTGAGGGTTCATTCGGCACCCTCAATTTATCGTAGTTTTCAACAACAAGCGTAAAACCTTTATCCCGGTGACGAAAGAAACCCTTGTTTTCCATCAAGTGCTGGTTGGAGCGGAGGATACTTTCCGGACTTTCGCCCCTTTCTATACCAGGGTTTAACCCATAGTCATTGAAAGCCTCAATAGCGACAAAGAGATAAACCGTTCCTCCTTTATCGGCACCGGAATGAAAAAAAGCCATATAATCTCCGGATCTGAAGGCCTCCTTGTAAAGGCCAGCCTAATTGAATAAAAATGAAAAAATCGAAATGAAATTCTCATAATTGGCGATCAGACGTTGCAGTTTTGGCAATCTTCGGTGAGATGTGGATGCAGAAAACAGATATTATTGACATCCGGGGCGAAGAGCAAATCCAAAACCAGACAAAGACATTCTGAATTAATCAAACCGCAGGAAATGGACCAGGCAAAACCTACAACCGTTCAATAACACCCCGGTATTCCCGGCCAATGGGAAACGATGTTCCGTTCACCTCAACCATTTCTGCTGTGTACGATTCAATCCTTCCAATTGAAACGATAAACGACCGGTGAATGCGTATGAAGAGATTTGAAGGCAAAAGACTTTCCATCTCATGGGTACTCATTTTTGAAATATATTCCGTTTTTGCTGTAACGATTTTGATATACTCCCGCTGACTTTCTATATAAACAATATCTGCGAACCGTATTTTAACCTTCTTTTTTTGAACATTCAGAAAAATATAATCTTTCCTTTCCGTATCCTCAGTTTTTTTATTGATTTCGCTTGGTATGGTTTTCACTTTATTGACTGCCACCAAAAATCGTTCAAACGCAATTGGTTTCAAAAGGTAATCTGTTACATTCAAATCAAACCCCTCCACAGCATATTGATGATAAGCCGTTGTAATAATCACTGCAGGCGGATCTGTCAGCGTTTTCAAAAAAGCCATTCCCTTTAATTTTGGCAGGTGAATATCCAGAAAAATAAGTTCGGTGGAATGATGCCGCAGGTATTCAATAGCCAGAAGGGCATTTTTAAATGAGCCCTGTAATTCCAGAAACGGAACCTGTAAAATATAATCCGATAAAATTTTTACTGCCAGCGGCTCATCCTCTATTACAATACATTTTATTTTAGACATGGCTTGCAAGATTAATTTTTAAAACGGCTGTAAACATACTTTCATCCTGGTGAACAGTTAAACTGTAATCAGTATAAAGTAATTCCAGCTGCCGCCTGAGGTTGGAAAGACCAATATTTTCCTTCACATTCTTTTCTCCCGGAAGCGTTTCAGCGGAATTTTTTACAGCAAACAATAACTGCTGTTTCAATACCGAGAGATGAATATCAACAAACGGTTTATTACTGGTTTCAGCAACACCATGCTTAAACGCATTTTCAACCAGCGGCATCAGCAACAGTGGAGTCAGGGGTTGTTTTGCATCTTCAATTTCGCATATAAAATTTACCCGCAGTGAATCATCATATCGCATTTTCTCAAGTTCAATATAGTTGCCGATTATTTCCTGTTCCTGACCTATACTGATGAATTCCCCGCTTGTTTCGTAGAGCATGAAGCGCAATATTTTAGAAAGGCGTAAAATTGATTCCGGCGCAAGATCTGACTTGTCTCTTGCCAGGGAATAAATATTATTTAATGTATTGAATAAAAAATGAGGGTTTGTTTGTGATTTGAGATAGTTCAATTCTGCTTCCTGTTTTTCAAGACGCAACTGCCGCGTTGCAGTCATTAATTTCCTGTAGTCATAAACATGCTTTATAATCCCAAAAAAGAAAAGAGAGGTAATGCCGCCCTGGGCCTGATACAGGACTTCATCCACCAAATAATAATAAACACCAGCGGGACTTAAGGAGGCTTGTCTTAAGGAAGTATAAATATGCAACCGGATGCCCAGGGATTTCCATACATACAATCCCAGGGAAAGCAAAATAAATTGTATACCTATAAGAAGAATTCCAATCAGGATATTAAATAGAATATTTACTCTTTTCTTTAATATAAAGGGGAGACCGTACTCGAAGAATATATAGTTGGCGGCAACAATATAAAATACGCGCCAGATTTCATTATATGATTGGGGTAAAAAAGTTTCCGGATTATTGAGTGAAGCGCTGAAAATCCAAAGCAGCAACCAGGCGGCTCCTGCCCATAAATGGATTTGTAATCCCTTTAGTTTAATAGGTGTTTTCATCCTGCCATTTGCATGGTAAAGGTAAACAAATGTACTTACCCATATCCGTTGACGACCCCCCTGACGGCGTTGTTCGTTGACCATAATCCGCTGTATGTTGACATCGTCAGCAGCGCCTCTCATGAATGTGTTATAATTGCGGTCTGAAACCAGGCATTCATTTAAAAGTTAAGATCATGAAGTTGACAAACGCTGCGATTGCACAACCATCAAGGTTCAGCATGAACTGCATTTTAAAGAGGGATTACGAAAACCATGAGGGTGCCCGCAGAATTAATATTTACCTGCTGAGTTTGTTTTTCGGCCTCCTGTTTGTTTTTGTTGCTGCGGATTCTTGGAGAATTATTTTGACGCATGAGGGGCCATGTGATCCGGCAGAAGCCTTTGCCGGATGCGTTGGGGATGCTTACTCAACCCTTGCGGTTTCAGGTGTTTACCATACGCTACGCATGTTGCCCAGTATGATTTTTTACACAGGACTTTGGCTGCTGGTTGTGGCCTGTCTTTTATGGTCAGATGGCACTCCCGAAGGTTCACCGGCGTATGAAATGACCCGTACCTTCCCGGGTATTATTATACCGGTAATTTTCATGCCCTGGAAATATGTATTTAAGAATTACATATTGGCGGACTGAAAAAAACAATGATTTCGAAAATAACATTTAACAAAAAACTTTAATGATATAAAATAGTATGAATTCAATTAAACAAACGCTGTTTCTCTACTTCCTGCTTTTCATAAATCATGCTTTCGCCCAACAACAGGACGACAGGCAACTGACCTCGTATTTCGATACCATTCTTTCGGAGCAGTTTAAAACCAATGAAACTGGCGCAGCCGCATTGGTTGCCCGTAATGGCCGGATTATCTATAAAAAGGCTTTTGGAATGGCAGATCTGGAATTAAATGTACCTATGCAGGCCGATCATGTTTTCAGGATTGGTTCTATCACCAAACAATTTACGGCTGTTGCAATTTTGCAATTGATGGAACAGGGAAAGCTAAATCTGGAAGATGAGATCACCAGGTTTATTCCTGATTACCCGGTACAGGGAAATAAAATTACCATTGAGCATCTGCTCACCCATACCTCCGGTATTGCCAATTATTCTGGTATGACAGATACTTCAAAAGCTGAGTCAAAAGATGTCACGCCGGTCGAAATGATTGATTTTTTCAAGAACCTGCCGATGCGTTTTGCCCCTGGTACAAAATGGGAATACAGTAATTCCAACTATTTTTTACTGGGCTATATCATTGAAAGGGTCACAGGCAAATCCTATGCAGAGTACCTGGAAGAAAACTTCTTCAAGCCACTTGACATGAACCATTCACTTTATGCTGATGATACCAGAATCATTACAAACAGGGCGGGTGCTTATACCATGGGTAATAATGGCTATGAAAATTCCCAACCTTTGAACATAACCCATGTTTTCTCCGCCGGGGCCATACAATCCACCGTGGAAGATTTATTCAAATGGCACCAGGCCGTTCATTCCTGTAAACTGGTAAAAAAGGAAACCCTTGCCAAAGCCGTTACTAAATATAAACTGAAAGATGGAAAGGAAGCGGCTTACGGCTATGGCTGGCGTCTGGGTTTCGTTTATGATAGTCCCTCCATTTGGCATGGCGGACAAATAAATGGTTTTAAAACCATGGAACTTTATTTGCCCAGGGAAGACGTTTTTGCCGTTGTTTTTTCCAATTGCGATTGCAATTCACCGGTGGAAATTACTTCAAGGCTGGCCGCCCTTACTGCTGGAAAGCCCTACGAATACAAGGAAATACCTGTAGAAGATGAAATTTTACAGGGATATATCGGTGTTTATGAAAATCAAAAGGGCCTGCAACGAATCATTACGGTGTCGGAAAACAAATTGTTTTCTCAACCTGGCAGAGGTCCAAAGTCGAATCTGAAAGCCTATCAGCGGGATAAATTTTTCCTGGCTGCAGATGCCATGCAGACAATAGAATTTTCAAAAAATGCAGCGGGCAAAATTGAAAAATTTACAGCCCGGAAACTGACAGGAAACGAAATCTGGAGCAAAACAGACAAGCCCATACCGGATACAAACGGAATAAAGATAGATGAATGGGTATTGGAAACCTATGCAGGTAAATATGAAGTTACCCCTGATTTTACTTTTACGGTGACCAGGGAACAGGACAGACTTTTCTTACAAGCTCCGGGCCAGGAGAAACTGGAAATGTTTGGAGAAATGGAAACTAAATTCTTTTTGAAGGTTAATGATGCTCAATTCGAATTTGTCAAAGACGATTCGGGAAAAGTGACGAAGGCAATCATGAATCAAGGGGGAAGGCAGGCAGAAGCAAAAAAAATGAAGTAGAATCACCATATGGAAATTAACGGTAAACGGCAGGATACCCAATTGTGGCAGACTAACAAAAATTGAACTGCGAAAAAGCAGGATGCTGCATAAGCAGGGAAAAGGTAGATTTTAATAATCCTGATAGCTGCGACATCATTTTGCTTTGGTTTCACATTTAAGATAATACGAACATCACAAGATAAATACATATTAAAAATGAACAAAGTAACAGGTATTGGCGGCATTTTTTTCAAATGCAAGGACCCTCATAAAATGAAGGCCTGGTATCACAAAAATCTTGGTTTAAACACAAACCCTTACGGAGCAACTTTTGAGTGGTATCAACGTGCAGACAGCACAACGAAATCAACAACGCAATGGACTCCGTTTGCCGAAACGACAAAATACTTTGAACCTTCAACCAAGGACTTTATGATTAATTACAGGGTTGAAAACCTGCTGGCACTTGTCGAGGAATTAAAGGGGAACGGCGTAACTATTGTGGACGATGTGGAAAATTACGACTACGGTAAATTCGTTCATATCCTTGACGAAGAAGGAAACAAAATTCAACTATGGGAACCCATTGAATAGGTTCGACAACATGGTGATGGAGAAACCACCAGATGAACCAAAAGCCAGGAGCAGAAGTTCGGTTGAACATTGGCGCTAAATAACCGCCAATACGTCAAACCGAAAGAGGAAAAGGCGGCCTCAACGGATGAGCAATAAAGTATGAAAGCCTATCACTTCGTAACAATCGGGTTTAAACATAACTAACATGAAAATTCAACAGAAACAACAAAGTGAAACACCGGCAGATCATGCATCAGACGGAAATGCCGGAAAACGCTTGCCGATAGAAGTGGAGCTATTTGGAATCATTGCAACTGTATTTGCAATAATTTACTTCATAATGTCCGTTGATGGATCATCAAGGGCATCAACTCAACCGGAAAGAGAGGCGCAAGAGAAATTTCAGGAAAAATGGAATACAGCACAATTGAATGCAGAACAAAAATGGGACTCTGTTTTAAAGGCTGCGGAACAAAATCAAGGCGACTGCCCGGATGGAAATTAAAGGATACTCACTCCAAAGGACGGCGAGATTCGCCGGGCTGCTGTATCTTATTTGGGTATTGACAGGCCTCTATGCCAGGTTATACATTCCATCACAAATTAACATGTATGGTGATGCCGTTAACACTGCTCAAAATATCCTGTCCCATGAATTTTTATTCAGAACGGGTACCGCTAATGATATTATCAGCAACGTGCTTTGGGTGTTTATGGCATTGGTTTTTTATCGCATGTTCAGGCAGGTAAGCGATCATCACGCTAAACTTCTGGTGGCATTGGTTATCGTGCAAATACCGGTCGTTTTTTTTATGGAGGCATTACAGATTTCTTCACTCATGATTTTTAAAGGAGAAGTATTAAAAACGTTTGAACTTTCTCAAAGGCAGGATTTGGCTATGTTCTTTCTGAAAATGAACGATTACGGGGTTCTGATACTGGAATCATTCTGGGGGTTGTGGCTCTTCCCTTTGGCGATGCTGATCTACCGGTCCGGTTTCATTCCCCGCTTGCTGGGCGTTTGGCTCATCATCACCGGAATTTTTTATCTGGCCCTGAGTATTACGGGTATCATGCTGCCACCCTGTCAGAAACTGGTGCTGAACAGCGTATTCGCCTTGCCAGCCGAGCTCGGAGAGGTTGCGTTAATGTTGTGGCTTTTGATCAGGGGTGTGAAAAAAAATATGACGGCATATGAACTCAACTGATACATTGGCAAAATCAGCAGGATTTCTTTACCTGATAACCATACTTGCAGGCGGGTTCGCGGAAGTAGTTGTCAGGGAAGGATTAACGGTTAACGGTAATGCAGCAGCTACTGCACAGCATATTCTTGCTTCCGAACAACTATATCGATTTGGTGTTGTTGCCGACCTGGTATGCATTTGTTGCGGCACGTTGCTGTCAATTATCTTTTATATCCTGTTCAAGCCGGTAAATAAAGGCCTTTCTTTACTTGCCTTGATATTTTCCATCGTAGCGACAGCGGTTATGGCTGTCAATATGCTCAATCAGCTGGCGCCATTAATACTCCTGCATAACAGCAGTTATTTAAAAGCGTTCACAATCGATCAGTTGCAGACCCAGGCGCTGTTTTTTCTCCATCTTCAATCGCAGGGATATAACATCAGCCTTTTTTTATTCGCATTTTATTTCCCTATAATCGGATACCTGGTTTATAAGTCAGCTTTTCTTCCCCGGATTATAGGCATTCTATATGCGTTTGCAGGTCTGGGTTATCTGGTCAATAGTCTGGGTTGGTTTCTTGCTCCGCATGTTGCCTCGGATCTGTTTCCGTATGTCTTACTTCCGGCTTTTACAGGAGAGGTTTCCATGAGCCTGTGGCTGATATTTAAAGGAATAAGGGTGCCAGAAATAATGGCTTAGGCAATGCGCCTACGGCAAAGGTATGTTGAACTGGTCAGAGGCTTTTTAACCGGATAATTTATAAATTCGCCTTTTCATTACCATCCGGGACAGGAACTCCCGGACTACTGAAATCCCGGTTTCCGGGATAAACAAGCACATATCCTAATAGTTACACGAAACCCGTTGGCGTTCTTACCTAATCAAACTTACTACAAGAAAGTTGTGACATCGCACGGTCGGCCAAGCCTGCCGATATCTATCGGCATGGCCACCGCTTCTGTAAAATAAAAAGCAAAGCACCTCTTATTATTTTTTTTTGGCGTGCATTCAATTTTATTTTACCCTCCGCTGTTCATTACCGGCCGTAAAGTATTTAAAATGCCGTTGCCACAGTAGAGTATGTTGCAGCAGATTACACTGCCAAAAATATCCGAAGGGGTTTATAATGCGGTAATTGCTTCAAATGGCTTAAGGGTAAGCAGAAAGATTGTGGTGATGCAGGAGTGATGATGACCCTTCCCGCACCCGTGGCCCCCGCCTGAGACGGGACAAGCCTGAAGGGCGCCAGCGCACTGAAGACTGAATTGAATATTATGCCAGAACGCATCAGTTGGTCTAAGGGGTTTATAATGTGATATTAACATCATATTGGATAAGAGTTAGAAAGGAGATTGTGATAATTAATGAATAGTAGATTTATATGACTTGCAACTTACCAATTACACACACCGCTCTTTCTGACGGCGGGCAGGTGCCCTTTAGGGCCACGGGTGAGCGACGGCGCGTGAACATAAAAGCCAACCGCGGAATCACCGTTGTTGGAAGCAATGTAACCGTTACCAACAGCGAGTTTGAAGGCATAACTCAGGCCCGTCCTCAATCACTTTGCAATAATCAATGGACATGTCCTGGTTTTTCCATCCAGTTCCGCCTTCACCAGGTAATGGCCATTTGACAGCGACATTGTATTCATCATGATACGGCTTTTTCCGGCTCTCAGGATCTGCTGTGAAGTAAGCAAGGGTTGACCGGTCACATCGTAAAGGCTTATCCTGCAGTTTTTATTTTCCACGGATGAAACCAGTTCCAGGTATAAAACATCGGCTGTGGGGTTCGGGTAAGCGGTAACCCGGATATACGGCTCAGCTTGCTGCGTATGGATGGCCGTGTTCAGGGCTGTGATGGAATTCAGCGAAAACTGGCTGAATGAAAACAGGTTATTATTATCGTTAAAGATCATGGAGGAATTGTTTCCGTTCGGGACAAATGCATCTGCTGTATCCTGGGGAAGTCCCCAGGTGGTGCTGTCGGCATTCGAGTTGCGCTTGAACAGGCAATAATTAGCCGGGCTGGTATTGGACAGCGAAGGCAGTCCGCTGAAAGTAATGCTGTCGAGCGTGCTGAACACAGGGTGGATTCCGTAATTGTTAATGATCCAATAGTTGTTTGCGACCGGGTTGGGATTAGCCTCTTCATCGGGCGGAAAAAATAATTTTGACACCCACACATCTCCGTCAGGATAAACGGAACCTCCGGCAAGCGGAAACCATAAGGTCAGGTCAGTTCCTGCAAAAGCAGCCTGACCTCCGTTGTTCACCGTTAGTTTGCTGCTTTTTCCGAAAGCAAAGGGGCCGGTGGAGGTAATCCGGGTGACGCCTGATGAAAGGACGGCATGACGAACGCCAACTTTATCGAGCGCCACGCCTGCAGGTTCATTAAACTGGTAATAAGCAACCAGACTGCTGTCGGTTGACGGCTCCCTGGTCAGATGCCTGGAAGCCCGAATTTCATCCGTGGTTAAGGCCCTGTTCCAGATGCACACCTCATCCATCAAACCCTGGTAATACCGGCCGCTCCACCCATGGTAGTTACCGAGCCGGCTGGTGGAGGAATTAAAATCCACGGCTGGAACGGCAAAAGCATAGGTGGCGCTTTCGCCGTTGACGTATAATCGTATATAGGTTGACGTGACAACCATTGCCACGTGCGCCCATTCCCCGTCGGGTACGGTCAGACCGCTGTCCCACCACCAGGGTCCTGTTGGCCAGTGAAATCCCAGATGATTGGATCCCGGCAAAAAGTTAAATCCGGCCGCCTGGCCATCGAACATAAATACCGGGCTGTAATCGGCCTGTATGCCCGATGCCTTTATCCAGGCGGAGATCGTCAGTTCATTGGAATTCAGGCCGAGCGGGGGAATGGAAATATAATCTCCGGCTGCATTTCCGCCCAGCGCAACGGCAGCACCGGGGACAGAGTCAGCCGCACAGGCATTGCCGGTCACCGATACGGAGACTGTCCTGGTATCGCTGACCCCGTTCTGTGTTACGGTTAACGTAGCCGTATACGTTCCGACCGCCGGATAAACAATGCGGGGATTGCGGACCGTAGGCGAACTGATAAAAGATGCTCCAGGAAAGGACCACTGCCAGGTCGCCAATCCATGGTTAACGGCAGAGAAATCATCAAAGTAAAAAGTGTCCCGGATACAGGAAGATTCCAGTTTGTCCACCGTAGGTTGTGCGATGGGATCACCGTCTTCGTAAAAATCAATTTCCCATATTCCCCGGTTACCTGCGGTGCGCAGTTTGTTCTTTTTATAAAAGGGTTTGGTCGTCAGTGGCCGGTATTCCCCCGGCAGGCTGTCTGAAAAATCAGCCCAGTCTGTCATCGTGTTGTTCCGGTAGTATACCCTTGCAAAGTCCTGGGAAGTGATGTAAACCCCTCCGTCCGTTCCAGCCTGATGATTGATGACCTGGTAACTGAAACCGCTGATCGTGGGCGTAGTCAGGTTTATCCAGGAAATTCCCCCATCAGTGGTTTTAAATACCTTATTGCCGGAAGTATTATTTTTAGAAGTCATCCAGAGGATGTTTTCATCCGTAAAGCTGACTGACAAAGACAACTGACTCATGGAGGTTCCGGCCGGCCGGGTCACGACCGACCAATTCGTGCCGCCGTCGGTGGTTTTATACAGGTTACTGCTGGTGGCCAGATACATCACCAGGGGATTGCTACGGCAGATTTCGAATTTTTTGACACGGGAATGAAAATTATAAATCTCCGTATACGAAACACCCCCGTCAGTGGATTTCCAAAGGCTGCTGTCCCGGCCGATATAAAGGTGGTTGTAGCAGGAGGGATAAAATTCAAGTTCACTGGCATCCCATCCGTATCCATCTTCATTGGGATACAAACTGAAATTGAAATTATTTTGCTGCCCGTTGAATGTTACCGGAAGCACACTGGCCCCGATATCGGAATGCGCTGCATGCCTGTCGCGCCCAACCATGGCATAACCGGTTCCGGCTTCTCCTCCTCCCAGTCGGAGTGAATGACCGGCTGGGTAGCCGTCATACAAAGCGGTGTTTCCGTTATGATACCGTCCCCCTGTTGCCAGGTCTTCATTCCACCCCTGTCCGTATCCCCAGAAATCAGAACCATAAATTCCCCTGTTGCGCGCTGAAAAATTCAATGGTGTGGAAAAGAAATCGGAAGAATAATTCATTCCCCCGTCAGTGGCAATCCAGGCATCATTCCCGATCATCTTCATTTCCTGTATATCGGGATGAAGAGGAAAAATTCCGGCATAACCGCCAAGGGGGGTGAAGGTATTTGCCGTGTCGGTGGATTTGTAAGCGGTGGTGGTTGCCACAATCACTTCGGCCGGATCAGTAGCCGAGGTCATGATGCCCAGATCGTAATACCCCTGACCGTTGCTCATGCCCAGGGGACTGCTGTTATTACCGGTCAGGCTGTTCTGTATCCCCGTGCAGGTGTGTGTCCAGGAACTGCCCGCATCCGTGCTGCGTAAAACAACTGGCGCAGCGATACTGCCGCCCATCAGCAAAACCGAATAAATAAAACCGGTGTCAGCGGGTGTTACGGTCATCCGCCCGGCATTGGAGGATCCGGCAACCCAGCCGGTATTGATGAGTGTAAACGTTGCACCGGCATCGAAAGAACGGTAAAAGCGGACCAGGGAATCACCGGCAGCTTTTCTTAATATGTACAGGGAACTATCACGAAGCGGATTGGTTTCAATATCGTATATGATACCTGTTATGCCGGCCACCGGGGCAAAACTGAGACCTCCATTTACGGACTGATACAACCCATTTCCGCCGGCAAGGAAGAGCATATCCGGGTTGTCCGGGAAGATGGCAATGTCGTTGCAGGATAAACCGCTTGCCGTATAAATTATATTCCAGAGGATTCCCCCGTCATTGCTCTGGTAAACATTATTTCCTCCCGCTGCATACACCAGATCCGGGTTGGCGGGATGCACGGCAATGGAGGTCATGGTTCCGAGTTTATATTCATCAGAAACCGAAAACCAGTTTAATCCCTTATCGGTGGTTTTAAATATGCCTCCTGTTTCCGGACAGGCATAAAGGATGTCGTGATTGGACGGAGCCACATCAAAGGCATACAGGTTAACCTGCCAGGGAACTGGTGGCTGCAGGGTGTCGTCCCAATATGGCCTGAACGTTTCCGTTGGTCCCAGAAGGGACCAGCTGCTCAACGGATTTTTAGATCCGGCAGAGGAAGGCAGTTTTTTCACTGACGTGGTTTTGTCTACCGGTCTCCGGACGGTACCGTCATCCTCTGCATAGCGCTGATTTTCAATCATCCATCTTTTATAGAACTGGGTATAGGCATTCTTTTCAAAGGGATGGGTCTGGTAAAATTGCATATATGCTCTTTCCAGGGTTGGTACGTGGGTTACCCCGTTGTAAAACAGGTTCATCCAGCCGGGCATGCCGGCCAATGATTCGGGAAGGTAGGCCGTTGATGTTTTTTGAGATAGCACCTGAAAGGACCAAACAAACAGGTTCAGAATTAATACTATTTTTTTAATCATGGACTGGGGTGAATGATGCCGGCTGGCCGTGGATTGCTATGGGCAAAGGTATTTTGAAAAAGCCAGCTTTTTTTAATATTTTAACATCGTATCGCAGGGGGCCGGTAATTTCTACTGACCACACGGAATCTCCCGATTTAATAATTTTATACGGGTAACCGGGATTCTTTTTATTTTAGTCGGAATTTAACCGGCATGAATCGTTACGGTTTTTATGGAGTATTCAATCCCTTTGTTCCTTCAGCATGTCAGAAACAGTAAACGGTAAACAGGTCTTTTCCCTGCTGGAGGTTACCCGCAGCATCCGGAAAACGCTGACGGAGCGTTATACCAGTTCTTTCTGGGTGGTGGCCGAGATGAACAAACTGAATTATTATGCCAGGTCCGGACATTGTTATCCGGAACTGGTGGAGAAAAGCGATGGCAAGATAGTAGCCCAGGTGAAAGCGAACCTTTGGAAGGAGGATTACCTGCGCATCAACGACCGCTTTCTGAAAGTGCTGAAAGAGCCCCTGCAAAACGGCATTAAAATCCTCTTTTGCACCCGCATCACCTTCGATCCGGTGTATGGACTAAGCCTGAACATCCTCGACGTAGACCCGTCTTTTTCACTGGGAGAACTGGAAAGGGAAAAACAGGAAAGTCTGGAACGATTGAAAAGGGAAGGACTGTTCGACCGTAATAAAAAAATTCCATTTCCCCTGCTTCCGCAACGCATTGCCGTTATCTCGGTGGAAACCAGCAAAGGGTATGCTGATTTCCGGACCGTGATCGATGACAACCCCTGGGGCTATCGTTTTTTCCATATGCTGTTCCCGGCACTGCTTCAGGGTGAAAAGGCCATTGCCGATATCCGCAAGCAGCTGGCCCGCATTCACCGTGTACGGCGGCATTTTGATGTGGTGGCTATTATCCGCGGAGGAGGTGGTGATGTCGGGCTTTCCTGTTACAACAATTACCTTTTATCGAAGGATATTGCCACCTTTCCTTTGCCGGTAATGACAGGCATCGGTCACGCCACCAATGAAACCGTTGCCGAACTCGTAGCGTGTCAAAACGCCATCACCCCGACGGCACTGGCCGGAATACTCGTCCAGCATTTTCACAACTACTCCGTGCCAGTGCATGAAGCGGCCGGGAGCATACCCCGGCTGACCCGTCAGCGGATGGAAGCGGACTATGCAGCGCTGAAGGCGGCAGCCCGTGAAGTGCAGCGGGAAACCAGGCAGCACCTGTACGGGGGACGAAATGCCCTGCTGCAACAAAGCGCTTC
This sequence comes from uncultured Flavobacteriaceae bacterium, assembly GCA_964458125.1. Lineage (GTDB taxonomy): Bacteria > Bacteroidota > Bacteroidia > AKYH767-A > OLB10 > CAYWHE01. The sequence goes on from CAYWHE010000011.1 coordinate 32,853, forward strand.
ATTTTATCACCGGGCCGGTATGTTTTGCAGTGTGGAAAGAACCCGGATGCTGTCCTTTCCTTCCCGGATGAAGCATGCCGTCTCGCAGGTCCGGCACCAGGAACAATTCCGGATTTTTGAATGCACCTCGGAAATAAAAAGCCTTTCCGGAATTCAGACGACTGCCGGCCGGGAAAAACTCTTGCGGACCAGCTTCTTCATTCCCGTCCATACGCAATTACTTCTCCGGGAGACGCAAACGGCCCTGCATCAGTCCGTACAGGCCGTTCATCACCTCTCACCCGAACAAACGCTCCGGCGGGGATTCACCATTTCCCGCATCAAAGGTGCCGCCGTTCAAAGCCTGGACCAGCTCCATGCCGGAGATCAGCTGGAAACACAGACGAAAGACGGAAGCATCATCAGCATCATTGAAAAAACAATAAAGTCAGCATCCCCATGAAAAATAATCCAAATTATACAGAAGCCTTTGAAGAGCTGAGGCGCATCGTGGCCGAAATGGAGACCGGTGGCATCACCATTGATGAACTTTCGGAAAAGGTGAAACGCGCAGCCCTGCTGATCAAAATATGCAAAACAAAACTCACCACCACGGAGGAGGAAGTGAGCCGGATCCTGAAGGAACTGGAGGAGGATGAGGGGAAAAAGAGCGGAGAGTAAAAAAAAATGGAAATTCCATTAAAAAAAATATCTTTGCCTGAAACGGGAGAAGCGGACTTTTCAAAAATTCATTCTTAACAACAACCCTGATGCAAGAACCACAATTCAATTTCATGGCCGTCCTCGTGGCAGCGCTTATTCCCATGATTATGGGATTTTTGTATTATCATCCGGCCCTATTCGGAAAAATCTGGATGAAAGCCAATGGTTTTACGCCGGAAACCATCGGCAAAGGCCCCAGGCCCGTCCTGTTTCTCCTGGCTTTTATCATGTCAGTCCTGCTGTCTGTTTTTATATGGACCAACGTGACCGGCGCCGGGGGTACCGATCCCATGCAGGTCAAGGATCCGGTTGACGGCCATAGTTATGTCACCTTTGGTCACGGGGCATTTCACGGACTGGTGTTCGGCTTAACCGTACTGCTTCCGGTTTTTGTAACCATGGCTATATTCGAAAAGCGTAGCTGGCAATGGACCTTTGTTAACTGGGGATACTGGACCATAACGGTTATCCTGATGGGCGGGTTGCTGAGCGCCTGGCGGTAAACTGCTGTTATATTCCTGCTGCCCGTTTTTTCCATTCCCGTCATTTAAACGGAATGGGGATTGATCGGTATGGCGATTACAGGATAAGTCAGGTAACCGGAGAAAGGAGACAAAACCGTAAGTTTGCTCCGTCCAAAAACCAGCATGACTATGAAACCAGCCTGTTTTCTGCTGTTCCTGTCCCTGATTTGCTCAGCGGGACGGGCGCAACGGATCAACCCCGATTCCGCTTATATCGTTTCCCATTATACGAAGATGGAAAGGCAGATTCCCATGCGTGACGGTGTGAAGTTGTTTACCGCCATCTACCTGCCCAAGGACCAGTCGGAAAAACACCCCATCCTGATGCTCCGCACCCCATACTCTTGTGACGTATATGGAGAAAACAGGTTTACCGAACGCTGGTGGACCCGTGGCGACAGCGTTTATTTTTACCGGAATTATATCATGGTGATTCAGGATGTCCGGGGCCGCTTCATGAGCGAAGGATCCTATGAAGATGTCCGGCCCTATGGCGCCGGAAACAATTCGGTAACGGATACCGATGAAGCCTCCGATACCTACGATACCATTGACTGGTTGATAAAAAACATTCCGGGAAATAACGGTAATGTTGGTGTTTACGGCATTTCCTACCCGGGTTTTTACGCAACCATGGCCGCCCTGAGCAACCATCCGGCCCTGAAGGCCGTCAGCCCCCAGGCTCCTGTTACTGACTGGTTCATGGGTGACGACTTTCATCACCACGGAGCCTTTGCACTGGCCGATGGCTTCAACTTTTACAGGATAT
>CAYWHE010000012.1:0-33895 GCA_964458125.1 uncultured Flavobacteriaceae bacterium
GATGAAAGCCTGCATCCCGGCAACTTTCAGCCAGGATGAGGGGCAGCAAAAAAAATCATTGCACCCGCCGGTTTTCATCGTATCGTTTTCATTCCTGTCAGTTTCCTACCGTTACCTGTATTTCCTGTATGCAGCCCTGGGGGTTACGTTTCACCACCTTGACCGTCTTTACGGAATAGGCATTGGAGGCCAGCTGGTTCCGCTTGAATTTCTCCAGTGATATGGTCGTGATCAAAGCGCCCTCTTTGATAATGTTTACATTCATGGATTTCATCTCTCCGCAACTTTGCCTGGCGATGGACTCTTTCCACTGATCGCTGACCTCCCCGGTTTCATCATCAGCAATGCTGTTGGAAAGCTTGACAAACCTGGAGGAAAATTCTTCATCCGATAGAAATCCCGAACGTTTCGGCGCCGGCTCTGGCTTAGGCTTGGGTTCCGGTTTGGGTTTGGGTTCCGGCTTGGGCCTGGGAGCAATCACCACCGGAGGGGGTGCCGGCTTCGGTGCAACGGCAGGTGCCTTGCTAACATTTACCGTAAACGTTGTATCGCCATGAATATAGGTTCCTTTTACGGAAAGCATCACCGCATATTTGCCCGGTTTTGAAAATACCGGATGAAAGGTCCTGGAATTGCCGGTTTCATTTGTTTCCATCACTTTCCAGTTCCATTCGGAAGCCTCACCGGTTACATCAGCCAGTTCGGATGAAGCCCCTGCATAAATCACGGAGGGCACCCGGACGGACGGGCTTATTTCCGTCATCATACGGGCCCTGGACACGGCAACTGCAATTTCACTTTCACAACCTTCCCACAACCTTGCTTTCACGGCATAAATGCCTTCACCGGCAAAGCCATGCTGGATTTCCAGGCCGGTATTGGCCGGTGTGCTGTCGCCAAAATTCCAGGATACGGGGTCGCTTCCGGTATAATTGACCTTGAATTTCACTGGCTGCCCGGGTTCCGGTTTGGCCGGTTCAAAAGTGATTTCCGGCTGAACACATTCCTTCCTCGTGGCCACTTTGAAACCGATCAGTGCACAGGCCACAAGCACTACTCCTGCGAAGGTCAGGATGACTCTTTTATCCATATCGTTAATTCTTTTTTGAAGTCCTGATGCCAATAATTAAACCGACGTTTAATCCAAAGGCTGTATATTGTTTTGCCGATCCGCTGTTAAAAATGGTATTGTACGTATCGGGGGTGGGGTCATCCTTATCCAGCTTGGCTCCTTTTCCAGTAATGCCAAAAGCATCCGGAGCATACACAAATACAAATCCTGCCTTGATAGCCACCTTAGGTGCCACATGGTAAAAGAGATCGGCATTGGCATTGATAGAAATCCCGGTACGGATAATGGTGTTGTCCAGGGCCTTCGGCACAAAGAATCCATCCCCAAAATCGTACAGTCCGGATCGCTCATGTAGGTTGTTAAAAAGGAGTTTTGCCTGAGGATTTCCGATGGGTTGCTGTTCGATTGATTCCTTGATAATGGGAACATCGGAAACTGCAGGGCCAGCATCAACATTATAAACCTGGTTGCCGTTCTCGTCGTACTGCTGATAGCCTTCCACAAACACTTCTTTTGTGGGGATGCTCGTTTTGGCAGTAATCACATTAAAGGAAGGACCAAACCCAATCTCGCCCGCAAGTTTGGAGCCGAACTTGGTTTTAATGCGGTACATCAACTGGAAATTAAGTGTCGTAAAATTTGTCTTTTCCTTGAAATTATTCAAGCTTAATATTCTCCTGTATCCGGCCGGGTTCCGGGTTGAATCCTGGAAAGCCCTGAACACCATTTTTGAACCACTCATGTCATAGGTGGCACTGTATCTGGTAAACATAAATCCCAGCGAAATCCCTTTATTCCTGCTGAATTTCTTCTTACCGTAGTAATAGGCAATATTGGCGCTCAGGTTCAGGCCGGGCTGCAGGGAAGGATTTTGAATGGAAACAACGGTACGGCTCCGGTCCAGGATTTCCTGGTTATATGGCAGTTCGGCAGCTTTGGTCTTGGTAAAGGAATTGAAATTGAGTGTGGCACCAACCGAACCTGAAAACACAAACTGGTAGGCAAACGTGGACTGGGGACAACCCTTGTTCGAAGCCGCACCGGCCTGGTCCGGGCAATCATCAGATTTATCAGGAATACCATCATCATCCCGGTCGGGGCACCCTTTCAGGAGGATCTTCCCTTTTTCATCCTTGCATTCATCCAGCGGATCGATAAGCCCATCCAGGTCCATATCATTCAATACCCGCAGGTTTGACCCAAGCGATTTGATGCCGGTGATCTTTACGTTTTTATCGGCCTGCACATTGACCTTGATCAGCAGGGTGTCTTCATTAAACAGATTGTATTTACCGGTGGCCCTCACGGCGGAAATATTCCGTTCCAGGGCAACCTGGACATAGCCCTGGTCCATGGTTTCATAACTGATATTGACCTTTTTATTGTTGATGGCAAGCCCCTGGGGAAACTGTTCGATGAGTTCATCAAAATATACATTCCGGGACTTCTCCTTCAACTTATAGGGGTAACCGTTTCCGTCGTCATTATATTCAGCGTTTATATCATCAAAGATGATGGCGCCTTCGGCAAAAAGGGATTTAAATTCCCTGATGACTTTCAGGCTTTGCTTATTGGCTCCCGGTTCTGCGAGAAGGCTTTTCATCATAAATTTCTGAACCAGCGTATCAATACGGGATGCGATCAGCGATTTATCCCTGTTGGAATAGGGCTGAGCCATTGTTAAAAACGGCATCAGGAGGAAGGAGAGGAAGTAGAGTTGTTTTCTCATGGCCGTATAAATTAGTAGATAAGAAACTTAACGAGTTGCGCGTATCCATAATCATCGGATACGCGGATCAGATAGATGCCACTCTCCGGGCTTCCCAGATTTACGGGGTAGGATTGCGCATCCTCTGTTTTGGTTAATCGGTTTACAGATACAAGCTGCCCCATGCTGTTCATGACTTCCATGGTGAGATTTCCAAAAATATTTCCCGAAATCCCGAGTTCAAAATAACCATTACTGGGGTTGGGCGCCGGCTTGAGGATAACTTCCGGTGAAATCTGTACCGGCGAAGGTCCAGGCCGTTTGGCAAAGGCGCCATTATAATAGACCTTGGTTTTACAGGTATCCCCGTTCCCGTTCAATTCATAAACCAACACCCAAAACAGGTAGTTGAGGGTGTCCAGTTTGGTGACCCCGTTAATCTGGGTAAAAAACTGCGCGGTATCCTTGTTGGGCAGGGCCAGTATCTGGTAAACCTGACCGGCGAGGAAGTGCGGTTCCAGCGTGGGCAGACTGTCGTATCCCCACTGGTACCCATCCACGCTGTTGTCCAGGTAAATCAACAGGTTTCCGGGTTGCCTGGGAACAATCAACCGTTCGGTAATACCTCCGGGGGTTACGTTAAAGGTCATATCCTGTTCCTTACTCTTACAGCCTCCAAGCGATGCCAGGTTGTTGGCCTGAACATGAACGGTAGCCTGGTAGGCAGATGAAAGGTCGGGAAATGAAATGATCACATTTGCACTGTCATTATTGGCCTGTAAGGTGTCCGCCAGGCCAATCTGTAAGTTGGGCGGGTCCGCTGACCAGGAATAGGTGATGCCGTTGCCGGGATTTTGGATATAGAAACTCAGGAACTCACTGCCTCCACATAGCGGGATCCCCGTCACTCCTTCTATTGATGCTAAATCCGGCAGCGGTGCCGCCGGATTGACGGTGACCACCAGTTCACTGTCCGATGAACAACTCAGGCCTGCATTGGTGAAGGTTAGTGTGATGTTGTAATTAACCTGTGCCGGAGTATTGGTGGTTGAGTTGTTGAGCGTGTCGAGGATGTTGTTGCTGCCAAGCGAACCGGGCTGATTCTGGCTGTTTCCGGAAATAATTCCCGGTGCCGTACTGTTCCAGCTGTAATTCACATTGCTGGAGAAGGTTGGCTGAATGGCATAATCAAGTGGCAGACCGCTGCATATTGTTTTCACAAAAGGGCCGTTCAGACGGGGAATCGGATTCACCGTTGCAGAAAAAGTCGCACAACTGGTATTCAACGGGCAGGGTGCCGGGCCCTCCGCCCGGACAAAAAAATCAATGGTCAGGGGCTGGTTATTGGTCGTGGTTGGCGAAACCGTAATGGACGTTCCGTTACCGGCTGCCGTGCCGCCGCAGGTTCCGCTGTACCATTTAAAATCAGCTTGTGTACCCAGGCTTCCACCCTGCAGGGTTAAGGTGATGCTCTGTCCATCACAGATGACATTGGCGCTTGCCTGTATGCCGGTTGGCGCCACGGAAGGCTGGTTCACCGTAACGATGATACTGGCGGTGGAGGTGCAGCCGCTGGAAGTTGTCGTACCCGTTACGGTATAAATCTGGGTGGTTGATGGAGATGCCGGCACCGTGGTTCCTGTTGTCTGGCTCAAACCGGTGGCCGGGGTCCAGGCATAGGTATCTCCTCCCGTGGCCGAGAGGTTGATGGACGATCCCGAACAAATGAGCGTATCGTTACTGACCACCAAAACAGGTGTGGTCAGGTCCACCGATACGGTCACCGTACCCGAGGCGGTACATCCGTTCGATGTGGTTGTTTTGATCACCGTATACGTAGTGGTCACCGCAGGATTGGCGTTCGGATTACTTAATGTACTTGAACTTAACCCGGTTGCAGGCGACCAGGCATAGGTGTTTCCGTTTTGGTTGGCTTCGCCGATCGTTCCTCCATTGATGTTGGATACGCAGGTTTTGGTAAACGGTGTTCCAGGGTTCACGGTTGGAGGGGTGTTGTTTACCGTTACCTGCACCGAAGCGGTGGAGGTGCAGCCACTTCCCGTATTGGTTTTGGTAACGGTATAGGTGGTGGTGGTGAGCGGGTTGGCAGTCGGATTACTCACTGTCGTGGAACTTAAGCCTGCCACCGGAGCCCAGGCATAGGTATGCCCGGCCTGGTTGGTCTCCCCGATGGGCGCCCCGTTGACATTATTGATACAGGTTTTGGTAAAGGCCGTTCCGGCATTTACCGTGGGCGGGGTGCTGTTGACCGTAACCTGCACCGTGGCGGTGGCCGTACATCCGTTGCTGGTTCTGGTTTTGGTTACCGTATAGGTAGTCGTTACGGCGGGATTGGCAATGGGATCGCTGATGTTTGTGGCGCTTAATCCCGCTGAAGGAGCCCAGGCATAGGTATGATTGGCCTGGCTGGTTTCCCCGATCTGCGCACCTGTCTGGTTGCTTACGCAGGTCTTGGTAAAAGGTGTTCCGGCACTGACGGTCGGTGCTGTGACGTTTACGGTTACTGTTACCGTTGCGGTGGCCGTACAACCGCTGCTGGTTTTCGTTTTCACTACCGTATAGGTGGTGGTGCTGCCCGGGTTGGCATTGGGATTACTGCTGGTGGTGGAACTCAGTCCCGACTGGGGAGACCAGGAATAGGTATGACCGCTCTGGCTGCCCTCTCCCACCTGGGCGCCTCCCGGATTTGTCGTGCATGTTTTCGTAAAATCACTTCCGGCGCTCACGCTTGGCGGGGTATTGTCCACGGTAACCAAAACGGTGGCGGTGGCTGAACAGCCGTTGAGGGTATTTGTTTTCGAGACCGTATAGGTAGTGGTGGTGGCCGGGTTGGCGCTTGGATTACTGCTGGTGGATGAACTCAGCCCGGCGGCAGGGGCCCAGGCATAGGTGTGGTTGGCCTGGCTGGTTTCCCCGATCTGGGATCCGTTTTGATTGGAGACGCAGGTTTTGGTAAAGGGTGTTCCGGCGCTCACGGTTGGTACCGAGGCATTCACGGTTACCAAAACCGTCGCTGTAGCTGTGCATCCATTGGCTGTAGTGGTTTTTGTTACGGTGTAGGTGGTGGTGGCATTTGGATTGGCTGTCGGGTTGCTCACATTGGTTGCACTCAGACCTGATGAAGGAGACCAGGCATATGTATTCCCGGCCTCGTTGGTTTCCCCGATCTGCGCACCGGTTGTATTGGAAGAACAGGTTTTGGTAAAAGGTGTTCCGGCGCTGACTGTTGGCACCTGGGTGTTCACCGTCACCAAAACTGTTGCAGTGGCCGTACAGCCATTGGCCGTAGTGGTTTTTGTAACCGTATAGGTGGTGGTGGTATTTGGATTGGCTGTGGGGTTGCTCACATTGGTGGCACTCAATCCGGTTGAAGGAGACCAAACATAGGTATTTCCTGACTGGTTGGCTTCCCCGATCTGGGCGCCGGAGGAATTGGATGTACAGGTTTTGGTAAACGGCGACCCGGCACTGACCGTAGGCGCCAGTGTATTAACCGTAACCAATACGGTGGCCGTTTTAGTACACCCTGTTGCAGTAGTGGTTTTGGTAACCGTATAGGTGGTGGTGGTGCCGGGGTTTGCTGTTGGATTACTGGCGGTAGATGAACTCAGCCCTGTTGCTGGTGCCCAGGCGTAAGTGGTGCCCGTCTGGCTGGATTCCCCGATTTGTGCTCCGCCGGTATTGGTCGTACAGGTTTTGGTAAAGGGTGAGCCTGCGCTGACGGCAAAGGCGCTTACCGTACCGGTTATCACAAAATCCTTAATGCTTAAACTGAAGTTATCATCCCCGATGGCAGCGCCATAAATTCTGAATTTAATGGTTTGTCCGGCCAATACACCGATCGTAAGCGCGTTGTAATTGTGCGTCACGCTGGCATTGGTGGCGTCTGCAGTAAATGGTCCAACAACCACTGGCGCTGTCGCAAAGTTATCCGTTGAATACTGCAATTGGGAATTGGCTGTCGTGATGGTACCGGAACTTGTTTTGGTTTTAAAGGTAACGGCTGTAATGGACAGTTCCACGTTACAATTTAGTGTAACGGCGAGTTCAACGAACGCATCATTTGATCCGGCCGCCGTTAAATTGGCTTCATTCCAGCCTTTTTTTGTAGCGTTGCCCGAGGTGACGAATCCGTTGGCGCCAAAGGCCTGAACAGGAAGGTTTGCGCCTGCCAGAACGGTACTTAACGTAATATTCGCATTGGCCGGATTTTTTACCCCGTTACCATTTGCCGTCAAGGCCCAGGTATAGGTATCCCCATAGGCCGGTTTAATGGCCCCTGCAATTAGCAACATCAGAAAAAAAGAAACTGGTTTTTTACCGTTCCAGGAATACAAATAGGTAAAGCGGGCAGGACCCGAATGTACTTGAGTTAAGTATCTGATCCACTCCTTTAAAAAAACCAGGTAATTTTTTTTCATATTTCACAGTTTTTAAGGGTTCAACTAAACTTCAGACTACGCGTATGGGCAAGTTTTTAAAGGGAAACTGGTTTGCCGGACAACCGGCCATTATCCGGAAACCTGCCAGTTGCCATGCCTGGCATATCAACAACTTTTCCTTCTGCAACCGGGGTCATGGAAACAGCTGTTGTTTGGTAACTGGTATACGGTGCGGCATCATTCCCAGAGCTATTGGAAAATGATACCAGGGAATTTAAAGGAGGTTTACAAAAACAAATACGTCATGCAAATATAATTTTTTTTACTTCTGTTCCGTTTTTTCAATTTGTTTTTCCAGATTATTTCTCCCGTTTTTCCACCAGTTTCACATAACGTTCCTTAAACGTCTGATTCTTGCGAAGTTCCTTGAGCAGGGGTTCCGAATCATAATAATCGCGCTTAAAGTTCAGCAGGGGAACAGCTTTTTCCAGGCAACCCAGGGCTTCTTCATACCGGTTGTTTTTCACATGCTGGCAGGCCATCACGAACTGGACCATGGCCTGCTGCTCGTTTGATTTTTTAGCTGCATCGAGGTATTTCTCCGCATTTTCGGCCGACCCCGTGCAAAGCATGGCATACGCTGCCCAGGCATTGCTTTCGCTTTTGTCCGGGTTCCGGTCGGAGGATACGTACCGGACGAGCTTACCGGCTGCAAGGGGGTAGTTTTCAGTCTTCCGCGTTCTCAGCAGGCAGATCGCGGAACGGTAACCTGCCGTATCCTTAAATAACGGCGAACCGGCCAGTTGCTCATAAGCCTCCGAGGCGCTGCGGAAATCCCCGTTGCCTTCCAGTGATGCGGCATGAAAAAAGTAAAGGTTATCATCATAGGGAACAAGCTTCCTGGCTTTTTCAAATTCTTTGATCGCCTCTTCATATCTCGCCAGATTATAATACGCCCTCCCGGCAATGTAATAGACTTCAAATTTTTTGCTGTCCTTTTTACGCGCATTCATACTGTTGTCAATGGCTTTCGAATAATTCCCGTTATTATAATTCGACAGGGCGGCCATGTAAAAGGCCGAATCGCTGTAACTCATGGTGCCCGCCTGGATAAAACTGACGGCCGCCGGTTCATAATCCCTTTGTTTATAGAGGGAAAGTCCCCGGGCATAATGAGCATGGGCATTATCAAAATAGCGGTGCAGCTCTTCTTCAAAATCGGCATCCGCTTCCTGGTACCGGCCCAGGTTGGTGTAGGCAATACCCCGCTGGCAGCGGGCATCGCGGTAGGCTTCATTCCTCCTGATCAGGGCGCTCAGGTCTTCAATGGCTCCGAAATTCTTATTCAGGCTGATTTCGCATTTTCCTTTCATATATAACGCCAGGTCGCTGCTGTCCAGCCATACCGCTTTGGAATATTCATCCAGCGCTTCGCTGTATTTTTGCTGTGCGAACAAAACCTGCCCCTTGATGGTGTACCCGGTTGACAAACGCTGGATGGATTTCAGGGCCGAATCGGCCAGCGTGCAGGAGGTGGCTTTTTGAAAATCAGCACCTGCACCCTTATAATCCCCGGTCTTTTCCTTGGCCAGGATTCGGTAATATAACAGGGTGCCATAACAGGATGTCTGAGAAATGCCTTCCGAAGTGGTCCGGATAACATCCTTGTATAAACCTGAAGTAAATTCCAGCCTGGCTTTTTTATAATAAACAGAGCTGTCGCCTGTCTTGTTCCGGATGGCGCTTGCATAATCATCAATGGCCTTCACCGTATTCTGGTCCTTTTCATACACCATGGCCCGGAACACATAATGACCCGGATTTCTCGGGTCGTTGTTGATGATGTAGGTGGCGTCTTCAACGGCATGGCTGATGTCGGCCTTTTCACCCGTTGTCAGGTACATCTGCGATCTGATTTTCAGGGCTTCCTGGTGGCGCTTCCCGGATAAGTCTATGGCCTGTCCTGAATATTCAAATATTCTTCTTGATTCTGATTTGTCCAGCGTAAAATAGACCAGGGCAAGACGGTAATTCATTTCCGCCAGGTAAATTTTATTTTTGGTCTTACCTTCCTTAATTTTGGTTTCACAGATGCGGACGGCATCTTTCAGGTTTTTATGTTCAATGGCCGTTTCAATTCCCATGATGGCCGAATTGATTTCAATCATCTCTTCGTTCAGGCTGTCGATGTGCGGATCGCTTTCGCCATAATCCTTGATGATGGAATCACACAGCAGTTTGGCCAGGCCGAAGTCGTAATTTTTACACGCCCGGATAGCATTCTCCTTCATTTCGGCTACATGTTTTTTCTTTTCTTCCCTGGCCTGCCTTTCCTGGTTTTGTTTGGCAAGGGCTTCCTTGGCACGGTTGATTTTGAGGATAGGCTCCTTGTTGAAGAGGTTTAGTTTTCGCGCTTCCTTGTAAGCCGCAAGCGCTGCCTGAAAATCACCTGCGTCATACTTATCATCCCCGTCCTCCATGTAAACCTGTATCTTGTTGTTTTCATCGCGCATCCTTTTCTTCTCGGCATCATCATATGCCGCCATGATTTTATCCACGTCCGTATCCATTTTAATGATGGACGTATACTGATTGGTGGAATCCATCTCCGTACCTTTCGGAAAATAAATGCTGTTGATATAAAGGTACCATCCATTGTCGTTCACCAGCCTGACTTCGGCCATGCGCTGGAAGGGACGGAATTTTTCCCCGGAAGAATTGGTGCCATAGTAGGTGCATTCAAACAACACGTTCAGGTACAGGTAGCCCGTCTTTTTTATAACTGAAACCGAAGAAACTCCAAGTGAAATACTCTTATCCTCCATTTTGGAATAGCTGGTATTAAAGTTATTCAGGTACTGAACAACTTCCATATCGCCCCGTAACTGCTTGTCGGAATCAGCACCCGGTTTCAGGTCATTTTCAATAATCACCTTGTCATTAAAAAAAATCCTCGCTTCCTTACTTCCCTTCACCTTGTTCCTGATGGCATCGTCCGTTTCATTTCCGGAAGTGGTTTTGTCGGAAATGAAATTCAGCAGGCGTTCGTATTCCGGTATGAGGACATGTTTGATCCGGTATTCAAATTCCACCAGGTTCCGCGAGGTAATACTGTCACCCTGTGCATGAACCATCCCGGATGCTACCAGAAAACCAACCAGTACAAGAATTTTTTTCATGCCCCTTATCCTAATTATTGAATGCTCAGTTGATTTTTTAAATACTGGCTCTTTTGTTCACCGTTTGCCTGCATAAGCCTGTTTATTCTCCAGCCACCGTTCTTGTCCTGTCTTTTGATAAAATCAGCCTGCAGTATCCAGCCATCGATCTGCAAAAAATGGTAGCTTATGCTGTTCACCTGCCCAAATGTAATGTAGGATTTCCGGATAAGCAAGGCCAGTTTTTCCAGCCTGGCCGAATGAAATTCCCGGCTGAAGTAATCCCTCGCATACATCCGGTTTTCAAACACGCCGGCAATGGGGGTGAAATCCAGACCATGGCTGACCGGGCTCAGCGAATACCGTCCCGCTGCTTCTGCAAACCCGTTGTTTTTCAGTTTCTGCCATTTGGCTACGAGGCTGTCGTCCTTACCGGGTATCATCTTCAAAAATTCAGCCTTTGCCGATACCAGGGCCCAGCAATAACCGGTTTTAGGCTCCCCTTCCACTTTTACGATCAGCGTCAGGGTCTGTGGTTGTCCTTTATAGCTGACCCTGCACCGTAATTCGGCATACCAGTCTTTATCCCGGTAAGCCAAATAGGCCGGATGAAAAGAATCGGTCACCTGGTTCACAAAACCAAAGGCATCCTGGTTCAGTAACGCCTTATTGGATGCGTTAAAAAGACTGGCCACCATCTTGGGACGGGTCATCTGGTAATCCGGGTAGTTTTTTTTTATGAAATTCAGGAAACCTGTGTTTTTCCTGAAGTTGAACCGGTCAACAAAATCATCAATCGAATTCACCTGGAAGGCAAAAGTAGTCGTCAGCTCAGATGGCAGTGTCTGGGCAGGGGAATTGAACGAAAGCAGAAATACAACTATTCCGACTGCTGCAAAACGCATACATCAGTTGGTTTCCGTTTGTTCCACGCTGATGTCACCTAAAAACACATCCCAGTTCTCGGTATCCACGCCTTCAATGGCTTTTTGATAGCGTTTTAAAATGATCTCCGTTTTCTTGGTGGTGATATCGGAATAGGCAATCTGGTTATCCTTGGTCGCTGTAAACCGTTGACGAAATACCACGTAGGCATGATAATTCTCATCCTTTCCTTTGAAAAAATCGGAGGTGTACTGCAGTTCCGCCCATTCAATATCCACATTATCATAATTCAGCAACCGGAGTTTGTCCAGGTATTTTCTGACCTTGTACCTGGGTTTGTCAGGAGTTTTCACGCTGGAAACCTGGACGGTACGGTCCTCGGAATCAAATAACTGCAAGGCATTATCTATGGCGTCCTGGGCCAGACCGGAATTGGTGTTTTTACTTCCGATCTGTTTCAGAAATCCTTCCAGCTGCGTTACCTTCTGAAGGCCCTTTCCCTGGAACTCCTTTAATTCTTCTTCAGTAAACGATTTGTCGGGCTTCGCTTCCTCTGCGGGAGTTGAAGCAACCACAGGTTCCGGCGTCTCTTCCTGAACCGCCGGAGGGTTTTCACCGGATGAAGCAACCGGCTCCGGCTCCTTTACCGGTTCCACATGCTCCTTTACCGGTTCCGGATTTTCCTCCTTTGCCACAACCGGTGTTTCCTCCTTTACAGCAACCGGTGTTTCCTCATGTACGCTGCTGCTCACCGGTTGTTCCTCCTCCTTGGCAGGGGTCGATGCGACTTCCGGGGCGGGTGCGACAGCGGGCTCCTCCTTCGCCGGGTTTTCTGGTGCGACACCCTGCTCCGCTGCTTCCTCCATATAAGCCAGCACCTTTTCACGCTGGTTATCCACATAGGCATCAGGCTCGCCCGTTGCCGTACTGTCGATGGCGGCCACCCTGTTCAACAGCAAAAATGCGCTTTGCAGCTTGCCCCGGTTGATCTCGTTGCAGGCACTGTCGAGCAAGGCATTCCGCTCATTATTTGCATTGTGACGGTTGGCGTATTTATCATAATCACAAATAAATTTCTTTTCCTGTGCAGGAGCGGAAAGTGTACTGGCTAACAGCAACGTGGCCATCAGCATGAAACGAAATGATTTCATGGGGTGGTTTTTGGTTTTTAAGTAAGTAACGGAAAAGTGGGATTTAAGGGAAAGTTTGGTCGAAATGGTTTTAGTTACATGTAACTGGTTATGAATTCATCAGGTATACGTCATGCCCGCCCGACATGCCCATGCGGTATGCCGTGCTTATTAACATGAACAGGAGTTTAAAGCCTTTACCCGGCCGGCTTATTTTCAGTCACCCCTCCGCTTCTCCTGATCCGGGTATAGAGGTTATTTTTTGACAATTTTAGATATTATAATTGACTATTCAAAGGAAAAAAAGGGAAAGAAAAAAAAATTCCGGCAGTTTATACTTCATAATCAACCATATACGAAAATTTCCGAAAGCGCAATTGTTGCTGCCACTGACTATGAATTCTTTTAAGTATGGAATGAATTAAAAGAGTATCTGTTGAAAATGGATTGACCTCATTTCATCCCGGGTCATCGGCTCCTTTCCTTGAAAACCCCATGGAGTTTTCCATCAGGTCAAAAGTATTTAAATTTTGTCACTGACTGCAGGGGGATCCAGTATTTTATTAGGGGCTATTCCACCTCCATCACCAGGTCATCGGCTTCCACGAGGATCTTTTCCGGCAGGTAGATTTTTTTAACGACCAGGTCTTTCGGGGCCGTACAGGTGGTTTCCATCTTCATGGCCTCGATGGTGAAGAGAGGTGCATTACGGGCAATTTTCTGACCTTCTGCGATGAAAATTTTTGACAGCAGGCCCTGTAACGGAGCTCCTATATGTTTTTCCCCGCTGGCCTTGGTGTGGCTGATTTTTTTTACGCGGGCCCGGTTGTCCTTCACCTCGATGGAACGGGTCTGACCGTTCAGGCGGAAATAAACGGAACAGTTACCCGATTCATCCGGTTCACCCACGTACAGCAGCCGAATGATGATGGTTTTACCGGGTGCAATATCGATGAGGATCTCTTCATTGTTTTTCATGCCGTAAAAAAATGCCGGTGTGGGCAGGGAACTTACATCACCAAACTGAAGCTGAAAATGATAATACTCATCAAACACTTTGGGATAAAATTTGAAGGACAGAAAATCCGTAAATGCAGGTGTGGAAGGATATTGCCTGCGGAAGGCCTCAAATTCAGTGTCAAAATCAACCGGCTGCAGGTGCGCATTGGGCAGGTCCGTATAGGGTATTTCATTTTTGAGAATCAGCTTCTGCAGCTTCTCCGGGAATCCTCCCGGCGGCTGTCCCAGATCCCCTTTGAAGAAACTCTTCACCGATTCCGGAAAAGAGATCACAGCCCCTTTTTCGAAAATATCGCCGGGTGTATAATTATTGGAAACCATAAATAAAGCCATGTCTCCAACCACTTTGGATGAGGGTGTCACCTTCACCACATCTCCGAATAATTCATTGACTTCTTCGTAGGCCTTCTTAATCTCCTCCATTTTATTCCCCAAACCCAGTGAAACGGCTTGCGGCTTCAGGTTTGAATATTGCCCGCCGGGAATTTCATGTTTGTATACCTCGGCTGTTCCGGCCATCAGTCCCGATTCAAACGGATAATAATACTCCCTGACCACTTCCCAGTAGTTGGAATATTCATTTAAGGAGTCGATATTAAAATCAACCTCAGCAGGCGTGTTGCGCAGGCATTCCACCAGGCTGTTAAAATTGGGCTGTGAGGTCAGGCCCGACATGGAACCCAAAGCCACATCCACCACATCCACGCCGGCTTCAATGGCTTGGAGACAGGTCGCGGCCTGCATGGAAGAGGTGTCATGCGTATGCAGGTGGATGGGGATACTCACGGCCTTTTTCAGTTCCGTGACGAGTGTGGCTGCCGCATAGGGCTTCAGCAAACCGGCCATGTCCTTGATGCCCAGGATATGTGCTCCGCTGTCCTCCAGCTGCCGTGCCAGGTCGAGGTAATAGTTCAGATTGTATTTTGTTTTGGCCGGATTGGTGATATCACCGGTATAGCTGATACAGGCTTCGGCCAGCCCCCCCGTTCGCTCACGAACGGCCTGTATGCTCACGGTCATACTCTTTACCCAGTTCAGGGAATCGAAAATGCGGAACACATCCACCCCGTTTTTCCAGGATTCTTCAATAAACCGCTCCACCAGGTTATCCGGGTATGCCGTATAACCGATCGCATTTGATCCCCGGATAAGCATCTGCAGCAGTATATTGGGAATGGCTTCGCGAAACCGCTGCAGTCGTTTCCAGGGACATTCATGCAGGAACCGCAGGGCCACATCAAACGTGGCGCCTCCCCAGACCTCCATCGAAAACAACCGGGGATGATTGGCTGAGAACCCTTCGGCCACCTTCATCATGTCATGTGTGCGGAAACGGGTGGCCAGCAGGGACTGGTGAGCGTCCCGGAAGGTGGTATCGGTAAAGTGAACCTTCTTTTCCCCTTTCAGCCATTGGGAAAATTTCTCCGGCCCCCACTCCTCCAGTTTTTGCTTGGTACCCGCAATCTTCGGTCGGCTGCTGTCCCAGGACGGTATGCGCGGGATGCCAAACTGCCGGGCAGGATCCAATCTGGTGACATCGGGATTTCCATTCACCAGTACGTCGGCCAGGTAACGGAGCATTTTCGTGCCGCTGTCCTGTTTGGTTTTGAAGACAAACAATTCCCGGTGCTTCTCGATGAACTTAACGGTGGCCCGGCCTTCCTTAAAAACAGGGTGGCGGATCACGTTTTCCAGGAAAGGGATGTTGGTTTTAACGCCTCGTATACGAAATTCCATCAGGGTGCGGAACATCCTGTTGCTGGCACCGTTCAGCGTACGTCCGGAAGCCGTTACCTTGGCCAGCATGGAATCAAAGAAGGGGGATATTTTAACGCCCTGGTAGGAGCTGCCCTCATCGATGCGGATTCCGTAACCCCCGGCATTGCGGTAGGCGATGAGGGTTCCGAAGTCAGGCTTGAAATCGTTTTGCGGATCTTCCGTTGTGATGCGGCACTGGATGGCAAAGCCGTTGCACCGGATTTCTTCCTGGCCGGGTATATCGATTTCCGGGGAGCTGAGTTTATACCCGGCGGCCACCAGGATCTGGCTGCGTACAATGTCAATGCCGGTTATTTCTTCGGTCACCGTATGCTCCACCTGGATGCGCGGGTTTACTTCGATAAAGAAAATATGCTCCTCCCCGTCCACCAGGAATTCAACCGTGCCCGCATTGTTGTAGTTCACCTGCCGGGCGATCTTCAATGCATATTCGTAAAGCAGGTTCCGGGTAGCCTGTTTCAGGTTGGGGGCCGGGGCCACCTCCACCACTTTCTGGAACCTGCGCTGTACGGAGCAATCCCGTTCAAAAAGGTGAACCAATTGCCCGTGCTCATCGCCGAGAATCTGCACTTCAATGTGTTTGGGGTCTTCAATGAATTTTTCGATGAAGATGGTATCGTCACCGAAGGCGTTTCCGGCTTCCCGTTTCGCTTCACTGAAAGCCTTTTCCAGTTCATCTTCCTTCCGGATCACGCGCATACCCCTTCCGCCTCCGCCGGCGCTGGCTTTGAATATAACGGGATAGCCTATACGTTTGGCTTCTTCCAGCGCGACTGCGTTGCTGGACAGTGGTTCCCGGTTGTCTTCGATCACCGGCACCCCGCAGGCACGGGCCACCATCTTGGCAGCCACCTTGTCGCCCAGCTGCTCCATCACTTCCGGATGGGGACCGATAAACCGTATGCCCTCTTCCCGGCAGCGCCTGGCAAAAGTTACGTTTTCGGATAAAAACCCATAACCGGGATGTATGGCGTCCACGCCCTGTTTTTTAGCCACCCGGAGAATTTCCTGGATGTCGAGATAAGGCTTCAGGGGATCCTCGTTGCTGCCGATCTGGTAAGCTTCATCAGCCTTATACCGGTGCAGGGAGTAACGGTCCTCATACGTGTAAATGGCTACCGTGCGGATGCCCAGTTCGGTGGCGGCACGCAAGGCGCGGATGGCGATTTCGCCACGGTTGGCTACAAGGATTTTTTTGATTTTGCTCATCATGGGACCTGGATTCTTTCCGGGGTTCAGTACATACGTAAACCGGGCCATTTCGTTACATGCCTGGAATGCCGTAGGAGACCGTTAAAAGACAATGGTTTTTCAATTTATTTCCGAAAAATACAAATTCAGAAACCGGGAATGAATTTATTCCAGTTGTTCTGCCATTACTTCCCGGTACCACCAGTCAAACGCTTCTGTCTTTCCGGCAAAGAACACTACTGTAAAAGCTGTTTTAATGATACGTTATATTCGCGCCTTCGCAGCAACTACAGAGCCCTGGCTGCAAAGACGCGTAGCCGCCAGGGAAACTACAGCCGCTTAACCTTCTCCTCCTCTTTTAAAAAAACCTGAATGGGGTGAGTGTCAATGAGCTTCCAGCCAGTTCCTTCCTGTACCCATGCCGATTTCGATGGGAACCTCCATGTTGATGGCATGCTTCATGTGATTCCCGGCCAGGTTTTTCAGCTCCTCCACTTCTTCCTTCAGCGCATCAAATACCAGTTCATCGTGAACCTGCAGCAGCATCCTGGATTTCAGCTTTCGTTTTTTAATCTCATCATGGATCCGGATCATGGCGATCTTGATCATATCGGCCGCGCTACCCTGAATGGGGGCGTTGATGGCATTCCGTTCGGCAAATCCCCGCACGGTTGCATTGGCCGAATTGATATCCCGCAAATACCGCCTGCGTCCCATGATGGTCTCCACATACCCCTTCTGACGGGCACTTTCGATGGACTGATCCATATAATCTTTGATGCCCGGGTACTGCCGGAAATAATTCTCTATGATCTCCCTGGCTTCCGTACGGGAAATGTTGAGGCGGTCAGCCAGGCCGAAAGCCGATATGCCGTAGATGATACCAAAATTGACCATTTTGGCATTCCTGCGCATATCGGAGGTGACCTCCTGCAAGGCCACGCCATATACCCTGGATGCGGTGGAGGCATGGATGTCTTCCCCGCTTTTAAACGCAGCTATCATGCCTTCATCCCGGCTTAACTCGGCGATGATGCGGAGTTCAATCTGAGAGTAGTCCGCAGACAGGAGGAGGAATTTGTCATTCCTCGGGATAAACGCCTTCCTGATTTCCCTTCCCCGTATGGTGCGGATGGGGATGTTCTGCAGATTCGGGTTGTCGGAACTGAGCCGGCCGGTGACTGCAACGACTTGGTTATACGAAGTATGAATGCGGCCGGTTCTCGGGTTAACCATTTCGGGCAGCACATCCACATAGGTGTTTTTAAGTTTCACGAGTTCCCGGTAGTCCAGTATCCTCCGCACAATGGGATGCCGGTTCTCCAGTTTGACCAGCACATCCTCCCCGGTGGAGTACTGGCCGGTCTTGGTTTTCTGTGGCTTGTCGGAAATTTTTAAAATGTCGAACAATATCTCCCCCACCTGTTTGGGAGAGGACACGTTAAAGGTGGTGCCGGCCATGCCTTGTATCTCCTGTTCGGCACCGGCGATATCCTTTACCAGGGCGGCGGAAATTTCCCTCAGGGTATTTTTATCGAGGTTTATCCCTTCCGCTTCCATGGCGGCCAGCACGGGCACCAGCGGAATCTCCACTTCGTCAAAAAGCTTTTGCGTGCCGCTTTGCAGCAGCATGGGCTCAAACTGCTGTCTCAACTGATACGTCACATCGGCGTCCTCGGCTGCATATTCGGCTATTTGCTCCAGCGGCACCTGCCGCATGCTGATCTGGTCCTTTCCCCTTTTCCCGATCAGTGTTTCAATGCTTACGGTGGCGTAATGCAGATAGGTTTCGGCCAGCACATCCATGTTGTGCCGCATGTCGGGCTGAATCAGGAAATGGGCTATCATGGTATCAAACAGGCGTCCCCTGATTTCCACATCGTACCATTTTAAAACCGACAAGTCGTATTTGATATTCTGACCGGTTTTTTCAATCTGTGGATCTTCAAATACGGGTTTGAATTCCCCCACTACCTGAAGGGCTTCCTGGTAATTTTCAGGTACCGGTACATACCAGGCCTCATGAGCTTTCCAGGAAAATGACATGCCCACCAGCTCAGCCAGGTTCACATCCAGTCCCGTGGTTTCGGTATCAAAACAAAACGATTTTAATTTGCCGAGTTCGGTTATCAGCGCATGACGCTTACCGGGAGTATCGGCCACCTGGTAATTGTGCCTGACATCCTGAATGGTATGAAGTATTGGTGTTTCCGGGCTTTCATCGGCCTGTGAAACAACGGTAGTATCCTCCAGGCCGCTGCCGAAAAATAAATTTCCCTGCGGTGCAGGAGTGGCCGCTTTCTTTTTGGCATCCGTAACGGCCGAACCGTTCGTGGAGGGATCCTGCAGGATCTTCTGGGCCAGGGTGCGGAATTCCAGTTCCGCAAACAGCTCCTTGAGCATTTCCCTGTTCGGTTCCCGGCGCCTCAGCTCCGATTCATCAAAAGGAACCGGAACATCTGTAATGATGGTAGCGAGGCGCTTGGACTGCAGGGCAAGTTCCTTGTTGTTCTCCACTTTTTCTTTCAGCTTTCCTTTCAAGGTTTCGGTGTTTTCCAGCACTTTTTCCACGGTTCCAAATTGCTTCACCAGTTGAATGGCCGTTTTTTCACCCACGCCCGGAATGCCCGGAATATTATCCACGCTGTCACCCATCAATCCAAGGATGTCTATGACCTGGGAAACCCGCTCAATTTCCCAGCGTTTGCACACTTCCTCCACGCCCATAACCTCGGGAACTCCTCCGCCCCTGGGTGGCTTATAAATAAAGGTGTTTTCGTCCACCAGCTGACCGTAGTCCTTATCCGGCGTCATCATATAAGTGGTGAATCCTTCCTTTTCGGCCCGTCTGGCAAAGGTTCCGATGATATCATCGGCTTCATAGCCATCCTTCATGATCACCGGAATATTGAAGGCCTGGATCACCTTAATCACGTAAGGAATGGCGCTGGCCAGGTCTTCCGGTATCTCCTGCCGGTGGGCTTTGTAACCGGCAAACTCATCATGCCGGGAGGTGGGAGCAGCCGTATCAAAAACCACGGCAATGTGTGTGGGTTCTTCTTTTTTTAAAACATCGAGCAGGGTATTGGTGAAGCCGAAGATGGCCGAAGTGTTCTGGCCCCTGGAGTTGATACGGTGGTTATTACTGAATGCAAAATACGCCCTGTAGATCAGGGCCATGGCATCGAGCAGGAAAAGCTTTTTGGAAGGAGTGGACATGTGCAGGAAATGGTTGACCGATCAAAAATATCAAAAAATTAATTAGAAGCCGGCATGATGAACCCCGGAATATTTTCCCTGCCGTTACGGGACACTAAAAGATGTTGAGCGGAGCTACCGGATTCATTCCATCAAGCGTATGGAAATCTCCTGAAATATTCCTGTAACAGGCGTTTTCACCCGAACCGATTCACGCGGAAAAAGAATCACCTCACCCTGATCAGCTTCTGAAAATAGCTGCTGTTGTCGGCAAGTATGGTTTTTACCAGGTACAGGCCTGCGGGCAACCCGGAAATGTCGGAAGATAAAACCCCCTTTCCGTTTATTGAAAAATCAAGGGGCACCTGTTTGCCGGATGCATCCGTCAGCACTACCTGTCTGACGGTCTGCATGGCTGCCTGTACATAAAGGGTATTCGAACGGTTGGGATTCGGGTATAGCAAAGGTTTAGATTTCAGCAGCAATTCTTCCGTTGCCGAAAGTGAGGACTCGTCAAACCGGACAAGGCCCTGCGTCTGGGTACCCATCCACACCATGCCGGAATCATCGAGGACCACGCAGAAAACGTAGTTATCCGGAATGCCGGAATTATTCATCTGGTAACTGGTGAAGTTCAGCTGGTCCTTGACGATCAGGCCGGCATCCTGGCTGCCCAGCCAGATGCGCTGATCCGGAGCAACCCGCACGGCATTGATGCTGTTGGATTGTATATTGCCGTTCCCGGTATGATACCAAAGCCAGGTAATACCCCCCACATAAGCCATCAGGCCGCCGGTAGGCATGCCCAGCCAGGTGTTCCCGATGGAATCCTTGTCAATGGCCAGTATGGAATTGTCCTGTATCCCGGAATTCCAGATCGTAAACACGTTCCAGCTTGTATCGTCATTGATCGTCAGTCCGCCGTTCAGGGAGCCAATATATTTGACATCCTGCTGGTCGATATGAATGCAGGAAAGATTGTTCGACATGAGTACGGAATTGAACATGTTGTATACGATCCAGGTCGTGTCATCGTATATGACTAACCCGCCGGCCGTGGCGAACCATTTCCGGCCCACGCTGTCCATCCCGATTCCCTTAACATTATTATCCGGCAGGCTGGAATTAGTCATATCGTAAACCGTCCAGAGGCTATCGTCAAACCGGGCCACACCACCGTTAAAAGTACCGATCCATTTATCACCGGAAGGATCAATATATATGGACCGGATGGAATTATCGGGTAATCCGGAATTGAATGTCTGGTAAAGATGCCAGGAAGTATCCTCCAGGGTGGCCAGACCATAATCCGTCCCGATCCATAGTTTACCGGACTGATCAAAGGCCAGGCAGCGAACAGTGTTGTCGGGAAGCTGGGAGTTAAAGGTATTGAAATTGGTCCAGGCCGTTTGAGCAGGGCTGGCCAGGCTCATGCCAAGGCAAAACCAGGTCGCAAGAATGGAAAATTGTTTCATTTCAGTCATCAGGTGTACACAGCACCGTAAAGGTAAACAATCCTGCTCTCAATTTACGATTACTTTAATAAACTGATGATTATCATTCCTGTCTATACCCAGCAGGTACATTCCTTTGGCAAAACCATGCACGTCAATTTCAATTAAGTTTTCATCGCTAACCAGCCGGAGGTTCCTGGAAAATACCGCCCTTCCGGTAGGATCCGTCATCCATACCCTTCCGTTGCCTTTGCTTTCATTCTTAAACACGACATGCAGCCGGTCGTTGACCGGATTGGGGTAGGCCAGTACCCGGTTTTCATCCTGGTCTGTTTCGTTCTCCAAACGGATGGTGGCCGTGGTAAAGCTGCTCATCGTACTGTTTCCCCTGGCTACTCCGTTGCAGTAAACCTGCACCCACCAGTTATAGGTGGTACCTGCCTTCAGGTTTATGAGGTTTATGAAAGAGGTGTTGGTGGATGATTTCTTATACTTATATACCGGAGTGACACCGGCCTTGGTGTATTTGACCTTGACGGAATCCCCGCTGGCGGAAGGATCCCAGGAAACCGTGGCCGTGGTGGTGGTGATGTTGGTAGTCTGCTGGCCAACCGGTACCGTGCAGGTGTATGGGTAACTTCCGGTGGTGAAATTGATCACGGAACTGAATGTAGTGGGCGCAGCGCATACGCATTTCACCCAGCATTCATAGTAGGTATTGGGGAGCAGGTTGTTCAATACGGCTGAGGTCACCCCGGGCGATCCTGATACGGTTTTTGATTTATACGTAATGGTTCCCACCGGCCTGTACCGCACCCTGAACTGGGGAGCGGTCACATCCGGAGCCCAGTTGATGGTAGCGCTGAAGGGGGAGATGTCGGTTGCCGGGTAGGGCGTTGGAATGCCGCAACTGGTTGCCTGCTGGCTCACCAGGACGCTTTCGCTGTAGGATGCGCTGCAGCCGTTTGCATCGGTTAACGCATAGGTAATGATGTAGGGCCCCCCCACTCCGGCTGCGGCCGGGCTGAAGGTGTTGCCGCTGATCCCGCTGCCTGAAAAGGTTCCCCCGGCGGGAATTCCCGTCAGAGCCATATCGGGATCGGAAACGAAACAGGTTCCGGACAGCCCGGTGAACGATACCGAAGGAATTGCATTTACGGTTACCGTTATATTGCCGGTGTCGGTGCAGGAACCGTTACTCCCGATGACCGTGTAAACGGTGGTGGAAGCCGGGCTGGCGTGAACGGTGTTTCCGGCTGCCGTATCCAGTCCGGCCGGGGGCGTCCAAACATACTCTGCAGCGCCGGAGGCCGTGAGCTGCGCCGTGCCTCCGGTACAGAAGGCAGCATCGGGACTCAGTGACAATTGAGGTGTCTGAATCACGGTTACCGTAGTTTGTGCAGTGGCTGTGCATCCGTTGCCTCCTGTACCGGCAACCGTATACGTTGTTGTCGAAGAAGGAGTGGCGTTTACCGATGCACCCGTGCTGTTATTCAGCCCGGTTGCGGGCGACCAGCTGTAGGTCGCCGCACCTCCTGCCGAAAGGACGGCGGTTTGACCGGAACAAATGACGGAGGAAGCGCTGACGCTGACGGGGGGTAACGGATTCACGGTGACGGTAACGGTACTGATGCTGCTGCAGTTGTTTGTTGTACCGGTAACCGTATACGTAGTTGTTGCCAGTGGGGAAGCGACCACGGCAGCGCCTGAAGTGACATTCAGTCCCGTGGCGGGAGACCAGGCATATGAGGCCGCTCCGCCGGCTGCCAGGTTTGCCGATGAACCGGAGCAGATCACTGCAGCCGGGGATACGGTAACGGAGGGTAACGGATTAACGGTAACCATAACGGTTCCGGTGTTTGTGCATCCATTACTGCCGGTGGCCGTTACCGTATACGTGGTCGTGGAAGCGGGTGAAGCCGTTACCGAAGATCCCGTGGTGCCGCTCAGGCCCGTGGACGGAGACCAGGTATAAGAAGTGGCTCCGCTGACCATGAGCGGGGCCGACTGACCCGTACATACAGCAGTGGCCGGGGTCAGGGTCAGGGTTGGTTTGGCGTTTACGGTGATCGATACGGTCTTTGTTTTCGTACACCCGGCTGCAGAAGTGCCGGTCACGGTATAAACGGTATTGGCGGCAGGGCTGGCGCTGACACTGCCGCCCGTGGTGGCATTTAATCCGGTTGCGGGCGCCCAGGAATAGGTAGAGGCGCCGGATGCCGTCATGGTGGTGGAAGTGCCGGAACAAATGGTGGCATTGGGACTGCTGGTAATGGTGGGGAGTGCCGTTTGCTGGGTCAGTGTAAAGGGAACGGCCAGCACGTTGTTGTTTTCATTGGATTCGAGGAAATAATTATAGGGGTCGAGCTGCACCACGATGTAATAGGGGCCGTTGCATAACCCCGGGGGCAGGTTGATCCACATGCCGTCGAGGTATTGGTAATAGATATCCGTATATCCGGAGGAAATACCCTGCACCACGGGTGAACAGTTGTATGAGCCTCCGCCCAAACCGTAATTGGGGAAATTTGAATTGGTCAGCGTATTGCCTGCCGAATCCACACAGTGCCCGTTGTAATAGGAACAGGTTCCGTAATCCATCAGGCAAAAGGCCAGTTTGGCACCCGAAGCCACAATGGGCCAGGTCAGCGGATCAGGGTTGGCGGTGGCTGTCCGGAGGGTATATTTCCCCCAGTCGTCCACATGCATATGCCCGTGGGCTGGATGATAGGTCATGGTTCCACCTGGCCTGTCGTAATAGGTCATCGTATTGCCGTTCTTATGATACACCCGTTGGTTGATGAGCTGCCTGGGATAGGTCACCCCGTCCGGGCAGATGGATGGAGCCGTCCCGGTGAAGGTGTCCGTACCGCATACATAGGTGGTGGTGGTGCGTACTTCGAGCGGTCCGAAACCAATGTTGGGGGTGGAAACGGATAACCGGAGTTTGGCGTTGTTGGAGCCGTTGCCGCTCTGGGAATACTCAATAACTCCGTAATTACCGGTGGTTAGCAGGGGCGGCTTGCCTACAATCATGTCGGGAAGCAAGTCGCAGTTGGTGACCCCGCTCTGGGAACAGCTGCAGTTGGTGGCATTGGTGGTGGTACACTGGGAAAATCCCATCCCGGCCGCGGTGATCAGGAGGGTGGCAACGAGCAGAACTTTTTTCATTGGCAGATGTAGTTGGTTTTGGTTTCAGTATGGATTCCTGTTGGATGGTATCCGAAACGAAACCTGTCATTTTTGGATGAAGCATTTTCGCTCCAAACCTTACATTTTTATTCCCGGAACCTTTTCCATAATTTTGAACAAAAGAAACGACCATGGAAGCCATGATGAACCGCGTAGCGCCTTACTACCATGCTTATATCAGGCAGGTGAATGGAGTCGATATTCTTGAAGAACTCCGGAAAGGGCTTTCCGAAACACAAACCTTTTTATCCGCCGTCAGCGAAGCGGATTCGCTGTATGCGTACGCCCCTTACAAGTGGACCATCCGGGAAGTGGTGGGCCACCTGGCTGATGCCGAGCGGGTATTCACCTACCGGGCCCTGCGCATCGCCCGCGGGGACCAGACTCCATTGGCAGGCTTTGATGAAAATGAGTATGTGAAAACGGCCCGGTTCAATAAAACAAAATGGGCGGATTTATTACAGCAGCTGAAAACCGTTCGGGAAGCCAGCCTGTCCCTGTTTTCTTCTTTTGATGAAGAGGCCTTTCACCGGGATGGGGTAGCCAATAATCAACCCACCTTCGTCAGGGGACTGGCCTATATTATCCGCGGACATGAATTGCATCACCTCGGGGTGATCCGGGAGCGGTATTTGAAAAAATAATTCCTTCCTGTTGGAAAATTGCTGTTTTTAACTGCCGGTTTCCTTCAGCGTAATGTTTCATTTATATAGTTTCTGTCTTGGCATTTTCACTTTTTCAACCTGCTCCCCCTGCAACCAGGATAAAACAGGATCCGTGCCTGTTAGAAAGGCATGCCGTATTTCCGGCATGAACAGGCTTTACCGGTAAAAACTACCGGCATGGTTAAAATAAGTTCGGAATTCGTTTTCCGCCACACGTCCCTGCCTGCTTGAATCATGCCGGATGATGATCTGCGGGGAAGCGGGTGTGTTCGGATCAGGTGTAACCTGGATGACCAGGCCGGTATGGTCCATGGAGGGCGTCACATAGATATCGTTAACCCTCACCTGGGCCAGGGGCACGACTGTCTTACCCGCCACCAGCGTCCGTACGCGAAAGGTAAAGCCTTCCAGGCACTGCTCATTCCGGCCCCCGCTCCTGATCCCCAGCTGGTGAGCTACCCAGTGTGCACAGCCCGTTCCGGAAATGGGCTGCCAGTTATTGGAGCCGGCATACCAGACAAAACACGATTTAGGCTGAACATGGACATCTACCCTCGCGGCTGCCGCCGCAATTCCCCGCTGACAATGTTCACAATAAGAGAGGCTATTCAGGGTCAGGACTCCCGTCCGCCCTGGATGATATAAACAACGGCTCATGAGGGTATGACTTATTTGATGGTATCGGCAGTAGGCCGTAAATAACTGTTCAATTTATCCAGTTGATCCCGTATTTCCTTCCGGGCTTCCGGCTGGCGGAGATCCTTATAAAACTGCTCCGCTGAAAGCTGCTGAGGTGTAACCGGAACGAAATAGGAATTCAGGAATTTCAGGATGTCCCACTGATCCGGATGGCCCTGGTAATCGGGGTATTTCCTTTCCTTCAGTTGTTCCACAGGCAACTCCAGCAATCCGGTTAAAACCGTCCGGATTTCCATTCGCTGGGAATCGGTTTCCGCCTGGAGCTCGGCCTGCTGAAAAAAATGAACCACCGTATTGGCAGTGCCGGCAGATTCAACAGCCTGGCGGTTGGTACAACTTCCTGCCAACAAGAAGCCAAAAAACACCATCAGCATTCTATTCATCGTTGTCGCCCGGATTCCGGCAGCAAAGTTCGGAAAAATCCGGTTCGTTTTTACACTTGAAATATACAGGCCGCAGACGTTTAATTGAATGGTATTGGTAATCATTGATGGAATTTTCAACAAGTGATTTTCATTTGACAGCAGGGTTGAAGCTCCGGTGATTTCCAGCGCTCCCCCTGAGTAAGGAAGGGAGACGATAAAAGTAATTGAAAAATTGACGGGTCTGCGTATACTTATTGAATTATAATCCTTTGCTCAGCGGTTTTGGATGAACTGATGAGCTGAAGAATATAAACGCCCTTTGCAAACATGGAAACATCATATTTCATGCGATTAACTCCCTTAGTTGCTTTGGAATAATAACGGAGTATTACCCGTCCCGACAGGTCAAGCAGCTGCAATTTAAATTCTTCTGTCCTGGAAGTCCGATATTCCAATACCAGTTCTTCCGAAGCAGGATTTGGAAATATCTTAAGGTCTGCAGATGGTCCCCTGTTATTCGTTTCCGACCGTGTACATACGGTGACTGAAAGGGCAAGTGATTTTGCTGTTCCGTTCCCGCAGGCATTCACTCCTTTAACTTTGATATTTCCACTGACGCTCCCCACACTTACGGTAACCGTGGTTGTTCCCTGACCGGAAGTGATCGTGCTTCCTGCAGGTACCGTCCACAAACAGGAAACTGCACCTGGTACAGCAGCAATCGAATAAGTTTGGACGGATCCCTCACAGGGTGATGTGTTACCGGCAATCG
Source organism: uncultured Flavobacteriaceae bacterium (assembly GCA_964458125.1). Classification (GTDB taxonomy): domain Bacteria; phylum Bacteroidota; class Bacteroidia; order AKYH767-A; family OLB10; genus CAYWHE01. Next base: position 26,692 of record CAYWHE010000012.1, read on the forward strand.
TACCTGGAAAGTCAGGTTTACTTTTGACAGACAAACTTTTTAATACACTGTTTCCGCAACTATTTACCGCTACAACCTTCAGTGAACCTGAAACAAAGCTGTTGTTAAAATCAACCGTAACGCTGTTGGTGCCCTGTCCTCCTGAAATGCCTGCATTGGGAGGCGGAGTCCAGGTCCAGCTTAACCCGCTGACAAAGGGTACTGAATATGTTTGGGTGGTCCCTGCACAAACGGCAGTTGACGGGCCGCTGATAGCCCCCGGAGTTGCAGGTACTGATTGAATAGACAATGTACGGGCGGAACTGCTGCCACATGCGTTCACTGCGGTTACCGAAACAGCTCCCGATAAAAAGGAGGGACTAAAATCAATGTTTACCGTATTGCTTCCCTGCCCGCCTGCAATGCTTGCGCCGGCTGGAGGATTCCATGCCCAGGTAACCCCGCCCACAAAGGGGATACTATACGTTTTGGTCGTACCCGCACACACCTCAGATGCCGGGCCGCTGATAACGCCAGGAATTGAAGGAATTGATTTAACAGACAACGTACGCGCGTTACTGCTGCCGCATGCATTCGCAGCGATGACAGCAATAGTTCCCGAGGCGAAGCTGATGTTATAATTCACTGTCACTGAATTGGTGCCTTGTCCGCCAGCAATGCTGGCATTGAATGGAGCGGTCCATGTCCAGGTAACTCCGCTGACAAAAGGCACACTATACGTTTTGGTTGTGCCCGGACATACAGCTGCTGACGGTCCGCTGATGGTTCCCGGCTTTGTCGGTACAGATTTAATTGTCCGCGTACGGGTCATGCTGCTTCCGCATCCATTTACAGCCGTCACCGAAAGCGTTCCGGAAGTAAAACTCCCACCAAAGGTGACCGTGACGGAGTTTGAGCCTTGTCCGCTGATTATACTTGCATTGGCCGGAGCTGTCCAGTTATAAGTAACTCCGGGTACTGATGGCACACTGTAGTTTTTTGTTGTGCCCGGACAAACTGCACTTGCTGGCCCGGTGACCGAACCCGGCTGTTCCGGTGTATTCATTTCAATAAAAATACTGCTGGCCGGACTGCTTCCGCAACTGTTGACTGCAACCACCTCAAGCGTACCTGAAGCTGTGAATCCAAGGGAATACATGATCGTCACCGTATTGGTTCCGGCACCGGAAGTAATGCTGGCGCCGGCCGGTACCGACCAGGTGTAGGAAGCAGCATGGGTAACCGGTGGCACGGTGTAGGTCCGGGTATCGCCTGGGCAAACCTTCGCAATTCCTCCCGTTCCGGTAATACTGTCCGGCTGTTCAGGTATTATGCAGTCACAAATGATGGTTATGGTAGAGCCCCCGCTGCCAATAACGGGTGCAGGAGAAATGGGAGTACCCGCTGACGTGACGGACCATACCGGAGGCAGGGCTAAAGCGCCTGTACACCAGTTGGATACCGTAGCTGAAGCAGACTCATGACATCCGCTGCTGCCCATGCAATCGGTTTTTATCAGGTATGAATCGGAACCTCCGGCTCCGAAAGAAAAAGTGGTGCCGGCAATAACATATCCTCCATCTTTTGCCTGTGAAGAGGCATTTCCCGCATCATCTGCCACCCCTCCATATGCTCTTGACCAAACCAATACACCGCTTGCATCCAGTTTAATCGCGTAAACATCCGTTCCGCCGGCGCCAAAACTGGAGGTCTTTCCTGCAATGATAAATCCCAGGTCTGATGTTTGCCTTACGGAATAGCTAAAATCATCTGATAAACCTCCGCATACTTTTGTCCACATGACAGTTCCTGATGAATCGGTTCTGACAATAAAAACATCAAAATCGCCCGAACCAAAACTATTGCTTGAACCTGCCAAAACATATCCTCCGTCGGTTAATTGCTGAACAGATACAGCGTGATCAATCCCCGCACCTCCGAATAATTTTATCCAGGCCACTGCACCGGCAGGATCGGTTTTGATCAGAAATGCATCCGCAGGACCCGAGGCAGGCGCAGTATAACCGGCAATAATATAACCTCCGTCATCCGTTTGCTGAACGGCATATGCCAGATCAACCCGCCCCAGACCGCTGTTATAGATTTTTGTCCATACAACCGTACCGGCCGCATCCGTTTTAATCAGATATGCGTGATCCTCACCGGCAGGGTTCCGGGCATGTCCGGTAATAATATATCCCCCGTCACTGGTAGGCTTCACCTCAAATCCTTTTTCCGTCCGTATGGTGCCAATGTTCTTTATCCAGATTAAATCTCCGGTTTTACTGGTCCTGATCAGATAAACATCATCATCCACCGTACCCGATCTGTCGGCCTTGTTATGTCCTGTAAGTACATAACCGCTATCAGGCGTTTGCTGAACAGAAAAGATATTATCTGCGGCAATGCCGCTGAAGGTTTTTGTCCAGAGCGTATCCCCTCTTATGTCGGTCTTCACCAGGTATGCATCATTCATCGAGGCACCGAAACTTGTTGTTGCACCGGCAAAAATAAATCCTCCGTCTGAAGTCGGGTAAACAGCAAAAGCACTTTCATCCAGCGTATCTCCGTAGGTTTTCTGGAAAGGATTAATACCGGTGATGGCCTTCATTCCGGATATGGAGATGTCCTGCGGATCCACCACAAATGTTTCCTTTGCACTTGTATAGAAGGAGTCCCCTTCATAATCAATGATCATATCATACCCCTTGTCAGGACTATCGTTTGGCATGTATGAAGCCCATAGGGCAGTAGGAGGGATATTCCCGTTTGTATCCGAAGTTAAAGTTATGGTGGCTACTCTTCCGGGAAGGTTAAAAACCATTCCCGTAATCCAGGTGGTGTCTTTAATAAGATGTACCTTAAATGACGTGTTTTTCGGAAAACCCCTTCCTTTAATATATACAGGGTCCCCAATGCAGAAATAATCCAGTTCCTTTCCGGCCAGGTCGCAGGAATAAATATATTCGTTAAAATTATTTACAAACACGGTATCGTTGATGGAGGTGGTATCCGATGCCCCGCCGTAACCATAACATTTAATTTTGACGATATAACGCCCGTCGGGGAAAGCGGCGGTTTTGTTACTGTCGGCTTCATGATCCACCGATTCAATCATGTCATTCCAGTTCCCGCCAGCCTTTCCGTTTGTGTCCCAAAAATAATTCTGATCCGTTTCCTGAAAGGTGTTATTAACTGTATCTATATTCGTGAGCCTGTGCCAGTAAACTGCATTATTAGCGGTTCCATCAAGTATCGGAAAAGCAGAAGCACATATGCCGGTATTCGAATATACAGCATGTGCCTTGTTGGTTGTTCTGAATTTACCAAAGGTGTTCCTGCCCGTATTGGGGGTGTCATTCGAAAGAAAATGTCCTGCGAATTCAATTTGAATTTGCGGAAAAGTAATTTGGGAGCCATAACCTGGTGAATAGGCCGACACTCCAAATTCTGCCTTTTTGACCGCTATGTTATAATTGGTAACACCGGCAAAATTGGAAAAACGGTCATACATATTGGCAAATATGTCTACGTTATTTCGGATCACTGTATCCCCTGAGGCCGTTGACTCCGTATAGAAAGCTCCTCCATGAAGGCTGTACCTTACAGGAGTCACGATGGTTGGAATCTCGCTATCTGCAACGGGTGATAGTGTATCAATTGGATTGCCGTCGAGATCGGGTGCAAATGCACTGACAGGGGAAATCCCGCCCTGGTTATTTATTTTTTCAAAATGCAGGTGAGACAGAATGCCCGCGGCTATTGCTACAAAGCCAATGGTATCGCCGACAGCGGTCGTATCCCCGTATTGCCAAAATCTTGTCCGGTCATTTTTAAACTCATTAAACCGGATATGAACATACCCGAAACCATGAGCTGTATCTGCCAGGGAATTTGAAATTGAAATCAGCTGATTATAATGGCTGGCCGGAACCGTATTTCGTTCCAGAATACGTCCTGCTGTTACGGCAAGAACAGGACTGCCGGAATCTACCGGCAAATCAAGCCCTTCATGAAAATGTATGGTGTTTCCAGCATAATTTCCATAACCTTCCCAGATTCTATGCATGGCATTAACAGGTGATAGGGGCCAGGGTACCTGGGCTGAGGCATATTGAATTACCGAAATAACCATGAATGTGAATAAAATATTCCGGGAAAATACAGGTGGTGATTTCATGTCATTCCGGAATTAACGGTTATTTAAATTTGTACTGCTTAACTGAACCTGCAGTTATATAACTATACAGATTTTGCTCCGGCAACAGCTTCAGCTGATCGTAATTCAGATCCAGTTTCTGCACTCCGACATGCAATGATTCAAAACTAAAATCCCGGCAGTCAAGAATACCGATGGCGGGAATTGCATTATCATGATGGTCGCCCTTATAAAAAAGAAATCCATAACACTGATCATGAGTATTCCATACAGGTGAAAAGATTCCTGATTGCAAGCCGGTAACCGTATTAATAACTTCCCATGTATTCATGTCAACCAGGTTGAGCGACCAGTCGCTGCCGTTTTCGATGGTCATCAACAGCCAGTTCATTTCCGTATTTATGTGCATGAGCCGCAGTTCATTTCCATAGGTATAATTCCAGGTATGGATAACCCGTCCCTTTTCAGTCTCTATCAAATCCAACCGGAACTGGTTGTCCGATAAGTTTCCCTGCATAGTCCTTATAAACATTCCGTTTTCGTCCAATTCAGCTGAGGCCAGCCGCGATTCAAAATTCCATGTCCGTTCGCCATTTAAGTTATAACTCTCCAGACCGTTTTGAGTAAGAAGAATTATCCCCTGGCTTTTTGTAATAAACACCTGTGAAAAAAAAACGGTATTCGGTACATATGATAAAATCTGGCCATTGGTTCCATAACAGGTAAAGCCCTTTAATTGAATCCTGCCATCTTCGTGCCGGTGGTATGGATAAAATGCATCTGAGGCAACAACAAAAAAGTTTTTTAATGTGGAAACGATAATCCTTTCGGAAGAAACCGGAATCTCCCACAAGAGCCGATGTCCCCGATCCAGCAAAGAAGCCTGGAGCGTATGGTCTAGTTTTGAAATTTTAACATAAAGTTCTCCGTTCTCCAATTCGCCGGCATATAATAACAGAAAGTCCTTCGTATCCATGTTTTTACCCGCTTCCATGTTGCCTCTCCGTTCAGAATGAAGTACCAGTTTATATTTGCCCGTATGACTTTGAGCCGGCAACAAAGCGCTGAAGGAAACAAACAGGGTGATCAAAGCAGTTATTCCAAAACGATGCTCCATTATCATTAAATCTAAATTGTCTAAATTATTGAACCCGGTTACTGCTCTTACCTTCCTAAAGGAACAGGTGATTTAACTGGCCCTGTTGCATGACCGTTTTCAGCACCATACAGGACAGCGGAAGAATGAACGAAGGGAGGACTGAACTCTAAATGGCTTATGCCAAAGCCAATATTATAGATCAAAGATAATCCCTGCAAGCTAAAATTACAACTAAAATGTAGTTGTCCCTTCCTGCGAATCACGAGTTTCTTTCCAAAATCCAAACGGGTTATGTTCAGGTCCCGGAAGCAAGCATAGCCATGGCCATTTATTTTCTCCGCGTTTTCGCTTTATGCCCGTGCTTTTCAGCTCTCTGGCGGGATGTTATAGGTAGAAACTCAGGCAACCTTGTTCTTACAAATTCACCACCGCCTTTTTTAACATTTCGATAAGCCTTCTTTTGGAGGCTGGTTTCTGCTTGCCATGATCTGCTTTCCCTTTTGACCTGTTGCGGTTTAGTCAATGCGATGCCTTCAGCCCATATCGTATGGCCTCTTCAAGTATATCCATGTTTATGTCCTTCAGCGTTTTGAACTTAATGCAATATCCGGTTGTACTTGCCTTGCCTAATTTCCGGCCATACGTTTGAGGTAAGTATGTTTTGTCCTTGATACCCATGATGTAAACAGAGATTCCGGTTGTGTTTGGACTGATGCCAATTTGATAAAACTCTTTGGTTTTTCCATCCGCATATTTTATGGTCTGAAGGCCATATCCAATATTGGGATTAGTGACGGTTTTACCCTGATCGTCTTTGCCATCCAGGAACCACAATTTACATTCCGGCAATACCTTAAGTATGCGTTGGTGCAAAGCTTCCATGTCAGCACGTTTGGCTTCAGGCAGAGTCGCCATGTATTCTTTGATTTGTTCCCTTACGTTCATTTATTGTTGTCTCCTTCTTGTTTAATGGTCATTCTGAAATGACTGCTGAGAGCGGTTCGTTTTTATTGTGCTGAGTTGTTAGTTTTTGCCGGTTCGTAGTAAAGCGTTATTGCACCGGAACTAAAGATTTTTGTCTTGATGAGTTTAAGAACAGTCCGGCCGGATCCGTTTTCAAATAATGGCAGACCATTTCCAGCTATAACAGGGTGAACACAAAACTGGTATTCATCAATTAAATTAAGTTTCATTAAGTGTATGATTAAACTCCGGCTGCCGATAAAAATGTCTTTACCCGATTGTTGCCTGAGTTCCAAAACTTCTTCTTCAATGCTTCGGTTTGCCAACTTTGCACTTTCCCATGCTATATTTCCCAGCGTGTGGGAAAAAACTATCTTTGGAATTTTGTCCATCGCTACAGCAAAGTCGTCCATTGCTTTTTCACCTGAAGGATTTTTTACCAGCTGTTGCCAATATTCCATAAGTTGATAGGTTATTCTGCCGTAAAGTATTGCATCAGCCTCACTTAATAGCCCGGTATAATGCTGATGTATTTCTTCATCTGGAATTATTGCCGTATGGTCGCAAAATCCGTCAAGCGTCATATTGATTGCCGCAATTATCTTTCTCATCGTATTAAGTTTATGTCAATCCAATTCGTGTGTCGTTTATACAATGACTGCTAGCTGGCAGGTATTACTTCAGGCGGGATATTTTTTAACAACCAGTCCGGAACCGCTGCATGATTAAAAATATAATGTAGCATTAAACAACAATACCACTATCGATATTCGTCTGCCGGAACAAAAGTACCCGATGCAAACAACCGGAGTTTCAATATCCATAACCACTTGCGGCAATACCATTGTCAGCCTTCATTGTTATTGCCTGTCCACGGAATAGTTCAGTTCCGTTACCCCGCAGGTAAATGGCCGGGTAGTCAATAGTTTTAATTTTATTTTGTCTTTGATGTCTGTAAACAATGGAATACCCCGGCCAAGAATAATTGGATTAACAAATAGCCA
>CAYWHE010000013.1:0-33251 GCA_964458125.1 uncultured Flavobacteriaceae bacterium
CAAGAGAAAAAAATTGCGGATGCGTCAGCAAAGCATTTCACCAATCAGAACGAAGATAGCATGTATATGCTCAACATGCAAATTAAGTTATCAACATGGATTTTGTCCCGAAATTAAAGGGGATGTTTTTATTAATGAAAAGTAATCATTGCAATTTCGGGACAAAGTGTGCAGGGTTTTTTGCGTGAGAGCATCCGTGTAATCCCGAAAATTGCAATAGACCAATATTAGCCGGACTATAAGGATTAAATTTTTGCTTTTTTACCCTAAAGGCATGTCATATTGTCTCCTGACTTAGAAAGGAAAAATGGTCAGGGCTGAAATAATTTGTATCGGTGACGAACTTCTCATCGGGCAGGTAGTGAATTCCAAAGCCGCTTGGATGAGTACGGAACTGGGCCTGGCAGGCATTCAGGTGGTTCGTCAGACGGCAGTGGGCGATTTAAAAGAGGAAATCACCGCAGCCTTTGACGAAGCCTTTTCCAGGGCCGATATCGTCCTGGTAACCGGTGGCCTGGGCCCGACTAAGGATGATATTACCAAATATACCCTTGGCGAATATTTTCAAACCAGATTGGTTTTTAACCAGGAAGCTTATGAGAATGTGGAGCGCATTTTTGCACTGAGGGGAAGAAAGGTTTCGGAAACTAATCGCAGGCAGGCCCGCACGCTTATGAAAAGTTTTGTCTGAATTAATCTTTCACAATCTTACCCTTTTTAATTACTCCGTTTTGGTTTCTCACTTCGTAAAGATAAATACCATTTGCAAATTGTTCCGTGTTTAAGCTGATTGCTCCGGCAAATTTCTGAAGTAAAAGCCTTTTGGAGACCAGATCATAAATGATTAATTCACCATCTTCATGATCACCGATAAAAATATTCAGCGTACTGTTAAACGGATTAGGAAAGACGTTTGAATTCAGGCCAGAACTGTACTGGGAAACAGAAAGTGGAAAAGCTGCTTCGGGACATGCAGCTATATCATTCACAGAAAAACCAATGTCCTTAATCCATGTGAAATCAACGTTATGGCCTGTCCTGGTTCCCTTAAATAGATCAGAAAGTGTAACTACGTATAAATGATTGCCAAGTATTGCAAACCCACCGCCTAAATTAGATGTCAGACCTGATGTAGTGAATGTATCAACAGCCATTCCGGATGGATTGAAAACAACAATTTCCGGCGTACCGCCGGAAATTAAATAAAAGTTTCCCATTTGGTCGGTGGCTATATCCCAAAATCCAGTGCCGGTATTAAGATTTGTTAGCAAAAGTGTTCCATTTGCAGTGCCATCATACCGATAAAGCGAATGACCAACACCATCTAAATTAAAAATATAATTACCCGTACCTCCGGGATTTACGGCGGTTGAGCTTCCACTTAAATGATTCGTATTGGTCCAGCCTGTTCCATTCCAGAAATAATAGGGTTGTCCTGAATCAATTAAATACATGGTTTCAGGCCCTGACAGCGAATCTAAATTGGCATTTATTGAAATTCCGCCGCTGGGGGAAGGCAAGTTTGAAGCAACTAAAATTGGATTTGTCGGATTTGTATCAACACTGTCAATCCGGTAGATTTCAGCAGTATAACCCGAAATATAAATTGAACTTTTATCCCGGCCGCTGCATTGCAAATCAATTTGGGCATTGCAAATTCCGCTGGTGATAATCATTCCGATAAAAAAACACAGTTTATTCATGGAGACTGAAATTTACGGATAACACCATTTTCCCTCAGTGGCGGAAAAGGTTGAATATACCGGTCTGATATGCTGTAAGATACTACCTGATTTGCGAAAAAAAAAGCCTGGGTTAAAAGTAAGAAAAATCAGGATGCCGGGATTTCCATAGCTACAAATGTTTAAAAAAACAGTGATTTAAGGTGTTTTTTTTCTGTACCTGTAATGCACAGAGCGATCCAAAGCCTGACACGGGTGCGGGTTATCTGGACCGGCCAAAGTGGCCTGGTGGCCGGAAAAGGCTTTTTACGATAGGGGTATTCCGGATAGGACTAATTCGAATTCCGGTTAACGGTAGCCGTCCCGGTAATTTTCCGTTCATAGGATTTTTTATTGGAAATTTTAATGACCGTCAGCAATAATAATACATCAGGGTTAATTCAATTTCCATTCCGGACACTGGACAGGTAAAGGACTGGTCTGTTATCGGAATGCCCATCATCAGCCCCAATATCCTGCTAAACAGGGCCGGTCGAAAATCCGGAATTTTTCTCCCGGCGGCTGTCGGGTGTCATTAATTTTTCAATGATTGCAATAATTACCCTGAAGCCTTGTAATATTGCTTCCGGAATGAAAAAGGAAAAATGGTCAGGGCTGAAATAATTTGTATCGGTGACGAACTGCTGATCGGGCAGGTGGTGAATTCCAATGCGGCCTGGATGGGTACGGAACTGGGCCTGGCAGGCATTCAGGTGGTTCGTCATACGGCAGTGGGCGATTTAAAAGAGGAAATCACCGCTGCCTTTGACGAAGCCTTTTCCAGGGCCGATATCGTCCTGGTAACCGGTGGCCTGGGCCCGACTAAGGATGATATTACCAAATATACCCTTGGCGAATATTTTCAAACCAGATTGGTTTTTAACCAGGAAGCTTATGAGAATGTGGAGCGCATTTTTGCACTGAGGGGAAGAAAGGTTTCGGAAACTAACCGCAGGCAGGCCGAACTGCCGGAATCCTGCCGCCTGATCCCCAATACACTGGGAACTGCTCCTGGAATGTGGTTTAGGAAGGAGAACAAAATACTGGTATCCATGCCCGGTGTCCCTTTTGAAATGAAAGCCATGATGAGCGCCATGGTCATCCCCGAACTAAAAAAAATGTTTCAAACACCTCACATCGTTCATAAAACCATCCTTACCCAGGGCCTTGGCGAGTCCTTTCTGTCCGATACTATTTCCTCCTGGGAAGATGCCTTACCCGGACACATGAAACTGGCGTATTTGCCCTCTCCGGGAATTGTCAGGCTCCGGTTAAGCGCATGGGGCGACAACCCGGAGCTGGAAGAGGAAGTCCTGGATCAGCTGGAAAAACTGAAACCCATCATTTCGGGATTTATTTTTGGTTATGAACATGATAAACTGGAAGAACTGGTTGGCAGGCTGCTCACCGGAAAAAAGAAGACCCTGGCCCTGGCCGAAAGTTGCAGTGGAGGTTATATATCGCATATGGTCACCTCTGTACCCGGCAGCTCCGCCTATTACCGGGGAACCGTGGTGCCTTACCAGAATGAGCTGAAGCAAAAACTCCTGCAGGTGAATCCGGTTCATTTTACCACCGTGGGAGCCGTAAGCCAGGAAGTGGCTCTGGAAATGGCGTCAAATGTAAAGGATTTATTATCAGCCGATTATGCTATTTCAACTACAGGGATCGCCGGGCCTGCCGGAGCAACCCCCGAAAAGGTGGTCGGAACGGTTTGGATTGGCATTGCCACGCCTGAAAGGGTTTTTGCGAAAAAAGTACTCTTGGGCGACAACCGCCTCAGGGTCATCCAGGTAGCTGGAATCACGGCCCTGAACCTCCTGCGCAAGGAGCTGTTAAGCGAAAGCTAGAGGTTTCATTTTCATGAGGGGGAAGGAAGTGATCGAATATTTTCGAAAATATTTTTTTATTAAAAGGATTTTTACGATTTTCGCACTCCATTTTGAAAAGACTACATCATGTCCAAAGTTTGTGATTTAACCGGAAAGACATCCCTTGTCGGGAACAGCGTGTCTTTTTCCAACAAGAAAACCAAGCGCAGGTTTAACCCAAACCTGCAGAAGAAGAAATTCTTCATGCCTGAAACCGGTGAATGGGTGACGCTGAAGGTCAGCACCTCGGCCATCCGCACCATCAACAAAAAGGGCATCACGGCCGCCATTACCCAGGCGCTTAAAAAGGGGAAAATTTAATTTAAACAGTCGAACCCATGGCAAAAAAAGGTAACCGCATACAGGTCATCATGGAATGCACGGAGCATAAGAACAGTGGTCTGCCCGGCACTTCCCGGTACATCACCACCAAGAATAAAAAGAACAACACAGAACGTCTCGAATTGAAGAAGTACAATCCCATCATGAAGAAGATGACGGTTCATAAGGAGATTAAATAACCGCCTGAAAACGGGTTTTAAAAACAGATCAAATGGCTAAGAAAGTTGTAGCAACGCTGAAATCAGGAAAAGGAAAGGAATTTTCCAAAGTGATTAAAATGGTGAAATCGCCAGTGACGGGCGCCTATTCCTTCAAAGAGGAAGTGGTTCATAATGACCATATCAAGGATTTCTTAAAAGAAAATTAAAAATAATGTTTTCATGGTTAGCTTCTTTCATCGAAAGGTGAAGGGGGCTTTTTTCATTTTATGCCCCGGCTCCGGCAGGTGCGTAAAGCCCTGCAGTTGACTAACACGTAAAGCAATATGGCATTTTTCGGATTATTCAGTAAGGAAAAAAAGGAAAGCCTGAACCATGGACTGGAAAAAACCCGTACGGGATTTTTCTCCAGGCTCACCAGGGCGCTTGTTGGCAAATCGGCCGTTGATGAGGAAGTGCTCGATAACCTGGAGGAGGCGCTCGTTTCAGCGGATGTCGGGGTGTCCACGACCTTAAAGATCATCGAACGGATTCAGCAACGGGCAGCCCGTGATAAATTCCTGGGTACTTCGGAATTCAACCGGATGCTGAAAGAGGAAATCACAGGCCTGATCAGTGAAAACACCCTGAATTCAGCCCCTGTCAGCTTTGAAACCCTGCCCGCAACCCCCTATGTGATGATGGTGGTGGGCGTCAATGGCGTGGGTAAAACCACGACCATAGGCAAACTGGCTTACCAGTTTAAAAAAGCGGGCAAAAAAGTGGTGCTTGGTGCGGCCGATACCTTCCGCGCAGCTGCCGTGGATCAGCTGACTATCTGGTCGAAAAGGACTGACGTGACCATCGTATCCCAGGGCATGGGCGCTGATCCGGCATCCGTGGCTTTTGATACCGTTAAGTCTGCAGTCGCACAGGGTGCGGATGTCATCATCATCGATACGGCCGGAAGGCTTCACAACAAAGTGAACCTGATGAATGAGTTGTCGAAAATAAAACGGGTGATCCAGAAAGTGATCCCCGGTGCCCCCCATGAAATACTGCTTGTGCTCGATGCTTCCACGGGTCAGAATGCCATTGAACAGGCCAGGCAGTTTATCACGGCAACGGAAGTGAATGCGTTGGCCCTGACCAAACTGGACGGCACGGCCAAAGGTGGCGTGGTGATTGGCATCTCCGACCAGTTCCGCATACCGGTCAAATACATCGGGGTGGGCGAGAAGATGGAGGACCTGCAGGTGTTTGATCAGGAAGAATTCGTGGATTCATTATTCAGTTTGAACGGCTAAATGAAAAAAAAACTGCTTGCGCTGCTGTGCCTGCTAACAGCCTCTGTATACGCGCAAAAAAACAAGGCTGCATTCGAGGTGCGGATCAGCGATAATCAATGCCTGCAGTACCAGTCGGTACAATACCGGGTCACTTCCGACAGCCTGATCATCAATGGGCTTTCCGACTACGGCCGTTCCAGGGTCGATTACCTGCAGCGGACGCTCACGGCGGATGAAAAACAAAAACTGGCCGGCTATTTTAAGAAGTTTAATACGGATGACCTGCAGGAACTTTATTTCAGTGATTATTCCAACCTGGCCTACATCAGCGCCGATCATGCCCCCCGCGTGATTGATGTGGAACTGGAAATTAACGGGAAGCAGCGGAAGATCCGGATCAATAACAGTTATGTTCCCCGGTTCGCAGGGTTGTTCCAGACGCTGAATCCCCTTTTTCCGGAAGAAGTAAAGATCAGGTACGAGGCCAAAGACTTTGAAAAGGAGAGGTGAACTTCTGGCGGTTTCGGCCTGCACGATCTTTTTCCTTTTTACTGGACAGGCATAACCCGGACAACCGTGTATCGTTTTTCCACGAAAAAAATCCGGAGTCACCGGTTGGTCACTCCGGATAGGGAATTATATTCCTCCTGTTTTTTTCGACAGGTTTTGAAGATAGCTCATCGCTTCATCCGGGGGTACGGATTCCGGTACGAGGTTTTTCACCGGTGGAAGGGATTGCAGGTAAGCGTAAACGGCTTTCAGGTCTTCATCCTTCATCAGGGCATAATTCATCCAGGGCATGGGTGGCAGGATCGGACGTGCAGCATCGGCACCCATATGCTTTCCGCTTCTCAGCACTTTGATAAACATCTCCTCCGGCCAGGCTCCGATTCCGGTAGTGGTATCCGGGGTCAGGTTGCGTGGAAAACTGATACCCCAGGGTCCGGCAGCCGCTGTGAGGTCATCCGTCATGTAAACACCATGCCCGGGCCGGAGATGGTCCGGGTTAAAATAAGGTACCGGTTCCTTTTCGGGGCGCCCGGAAAGCAGCCTTGCTGAATCCAGCACGGGCCCCTGTGAGGTCATGATTTTGGGAGAATGACAATCGTTGCACCCGGAAATGGTCACCAGGTATTCGCCTCTTTCCAGCTGTTCTTTAGGAGAAATAAATTCCCGGGCCGTTCCGGCCGTGGTTGATGGTTTGGTGGTGCAACTGCTCCAGGCAAGGGCAACGGTGGCCATGGTTATGCACGTTAAAATTATTTTCATCAGGATTTTTTTCTGCAAATCTGGTGAACCGGAGTGTTTTCCGGAATCAACAGGTAAATGAACTGCTGAAAATTACGGATGAATAATCCGGAATCCGGAATGGAAACCAAAATACCGCCGCCGGTGAAAAACATGACCCCTTTGATGGAGCCCAGGTAAGCCGGGATCAAAAAAGTCGCCGGAATATGCCTGGAACCTGTTTGCCTTCGTACCTTGCGCATGGAAAAAAAATGGCTCTCCAGCAGGGCTTGTTTGCGTTTATGACGAAAAGAAAGAAAATCACTCCCCTGATGAAATGGTTTGGCTTAAGCTGGCTGCTGTTCCTGCTGGGTGTGATCTTTTTGTTTTTTCATGTGCCCAACAACCTGCTGATGGTCCTGTCAGCATCCGTAATCCTGGTGATTCTTTCCCTGACGGAATTATACAGGCATGGACGTGAGGCCTGGGCCATTTCACTGATTTTTTTTTCATTTGCGCTGATCAGCCTGTACGTCACCGGCCGGCTTCACTTCTGGTTCATATCGAAAATCCTGTTCATATTTACAGCCATTATCTCGGGATTTACCCTTCTCTTTTATTTTATTTTCCTGAGAAGGGCCGGCTGGCAGGGCATCCTGCTTTTTAGCTGTTTTCTTTTTACAATCTGGTTGTCGAACCTTCCTTCGCACCGGATTTTTTATGCCATCAGACTGAATACGATGCTGAACCGCGAATCCAGGGCAACCGATTACCGTTCCTGGGATAAGTATAGCTGGTTCCTGTTTATCCGGGACAACCGCTATGCAGCGCTGGAAGCCAATAAAAAGGCCAAAGAGGCCGCGGAAAAGGTTTTGTCTTTATCACCTGATCAGAAAGCCATGCGATACCGGAAACTCATTTCACAGCATGAATTTCAGATCCTGCACCGGAACTGGGAGAGTTATCCCTGACCTTTTTTTCTGAACGACATTCCCTGCCTGCAAACCGCCTGTTTACTTTTTAATAACGGTTTCATAAACCGCCCTGTTTTCTTTCCGGTCCGTAACTTCAATCCGAAGCGTTTTGTTTATCACCTCAGCCAGCGAATCGAACGTAAAAAAGAGCATGCTTTTCTTTTCATCGAACTCCATGAGTTTCCATTTCCCGTCGAGGGTTGCCCGGTAGGATGCCATACCGCTGAGGTCATCAGAAATTCTAACCGAAAGGATTTCCTGGTTAAAAAGGGAATCAGCACTGAGTTGAAACTCTTCAATTCTTGGAGGAAGAGTATCCAGTGTCGTGTAAAAGACGCCCAAAGACCTTGTCCTGACCGTGATGGAGTCGCTTTTAAAACTTCCTCCGATATATACGCGCTGTCCTTTTTCTTCGCTTAAAACAATGCAGGCCTTATGCCTGTACAGTACGGGAAAATGATTCTCTTTCAGACTAAGGGTATAGGGTGTATGAAAGGGTATGCCGGCAGACACGACATATTGCTGTTGTCCCGGGTATAAGGGATGATGCAATCCGGTTTGGGCGACGTGTATCAGTTCATCCCGGTAAAGCGCTCCTTTGGGAACATGAATGGAAACGCCTTCTTTATTTATGTTGTTTTCACGGCTGTATCGAAGCAGTTGGCTTTCGCGTGTCATTCGCTCTTCGGTTGATTGGAAATCTTGTTTTTTTTTGGCAGGGGTGGCGCCCAGAAGAAGCAGTTTCCGTTCCGTCCGGTTTCCGGAAAAATCCTTTAAGATCAGGTTCAGATGAACGGACTTGCCCGGGAGCATTTCAGGAAGGGAATATTCCTTATTGAGTGCATTCAGACTGAACAGATCCCCTGGCAATCTGTAGCAACGTTCAAAGGTTTCCCTGCTGCGGACTTTTTTATCATATTCAATATGGGCATTGACATACCTGGTTTCATCAAAGGCGAAAGTGGTCTGACGAAAAATATAGACAGCCGAATCTTCCACTAACAGGGTGATTTCATAAATTCCAAGCTGGTTGGTTTCTTCGCCGGCGAGATCATAACCTGAAAAGGACAAGCCGTACAGGCCTGTCAGTTGAATGGAATCTGGACCCGGAAGGGCCGGGTTAACCGGAAGTTCAATGCCTGCTTCCGGATTTTCAGTCAGGCGTGAGTCAAGCGGGCGAAACAGGATTTTGGTCAAAACGGGAGCCACGGTATCCGGGATGGAATAACCGAATAACAGGGGATTGATTGGCTTTTCTGTTTGGGCATCCCGGATTTCGAAATGAAGGTGAGGGCCTTGGGATCCGCCGGTGTTCCCGGAAAAGGCAATGAGTTCCCCTTTTGCCACCATGAAAAGTCCGCTGTCCGGAAGTAATTCCACCTCGAAGACCTCCTTCCGGTACTGTTCCGCTTCCACGAATTGCCGGATACGGTCCGTAAATTGATGGAGATGGCCGTAAACCGTCACGTACCCATTGGGATGAGTGATGTAAAGCGCTTTTCCAAAGCCGGTGGCGCTCACTTTTATCCGGGAAATATAGCCAGCGGCCGCTGCAAGCACAGGCTTACCCTCTGCGGAATCCGTTTTAAAGTCAAGCCCGGAGTGAAAATGGCTGCTCCTGATTTCCCCGAAATTACCGGATAGTTTGGGTTGCAGCGTTAATGGCAGCCCGAAAAAGGAAGCCGGATAGGGTTGTGCGGTGGACAGCGTTATCCAGGTAATGAGGCAACAAAACCATCCGAACCGTTTGAAAGTGAAAATTGTTAACCGGTTCATAAAAACTCTTTGTTTAATTCAATTTAAAATTTAATTTTGCCTTCACGGATGGTTAATCTTGCAAAGGTGGAAAGTAAAACAGACATTAGCCAGATAAAAATTAAGGTAGAAAAGCTCATCTTTCTGCACCAGCAGCTGAATGAAAAATACCGGCAATTGGAGTCTGATTACACCAGTTTAAAGCTTACCTTTGAATCCCAGGCAAAGGCCATACATTCGCTGAAGGAAGAAAACAATCGCCTGTTGATCAAGGCCCGGTCCAGTCAGAATACCGGCAACCTGAAATCAAAACTTGATGATTACATTCATGAAATTGATCATTGCCTGGCCTTATTGAAAAACTGAAGATAACGGAAGATGAGTGAGCTGCAGATAAAGGTGAACATAGCCAACCGCTCCTATCCCCTGAAGATAAACAGGGAAGATGAGGCTGTGGTGCATAAGGCGGCCCAGCTGATATCGGATAAGATCAGGGAATATGAAACAAATTTTGCCGTTACTGATAAACAGGACCTCTTAGCCATGTCTGTGATGCACTTTGTAACCGAACTGGTGCACCAGGAAAAAAATTTGAAACAGGAAATTATGGCTCCGGAAGCCGACCAGATAGAATGGATCGATTCCAGGCTCAGCAATTACCTGCATACGATTGACGTTCATTCATAAAGGGATACGGCAATCTCCGCCTTGGTGGAGGTTGCAGGTAAAAAAACCCGGGTAAATTCTGATACTTGTTTTAAACTCAACACTATAAGACCATTGGAGAAAAGTTTAGCAATTCGTAATACAGGCCTCAACCCTGCTTCGGCAGGGATTCGCTGCAAGGCGGACAGTGGAAGTAAGAAAGATTGGACGGCTCCATCCCTATCTTCTGGGGTTTAAAATGGCCGGAATTTATTCCGGGCTTTTTTATTTTAACCGGCCGACCGGAAGAAATTCTGAACGCGTCCGGTTGATGGTTTTCCCTTTATTTCTTATTAAAAGTCCCGGTATCCGTTACCTGCTGCTTTTTCATTGAATATGTAAAGGCCTGAACAGGAATAAACGCTAAACGTTAAACTGCAAATACAAACTCTTTTAATTAGTAACCCTCTTAACTCTTAACATAATCTTTAAATTATTACTATTATTCATGGACACCAACAATATGATCATGGCTATCGCGACAGGGGTTTTCGCCTTTGTCCTGGGTGCAGCTATTGTGTGGTTCTTCACCAGCAAATCCAATAAGGTAAAGGAAGCTGCTGCGGAAGAAAAGGCACAAAGCATCATCAAGGAGGCAGAAGCAAAAGCGGAAATCATCAAGAAAGACAAGATGATGGAAGCCAAAGAAAAATTTTACCAGCTGAAAAACGAACACGAAAAGCTGATCGCTGAAAAGGACAAGAATATGGCCCTTGCCGAAAACAAGCTGAAGCAGAAGGAGGCCAATATGAGCCAGAAAATGGAGCAGATGCAGCGTAAACAGACCGAAACGGAAGCCATCCAGCAAAACCTGAAAAACCAGCTGGACATCGTAGCCAAGAAAAAGGAGGAACTGGACAAATCGCATCAGAAACAAGTGGCGCAGTTGGAGAAAATTGCCGCGATGAGCGCACAGGAAGCCAAGGCCCAGCTCGTGGAAGCCCTGAAGGCCGAAGCCCGTACCGAAGCCATGTCCTTTATCAAGGAAAGAATGGATGAAGCCAAACTGACCGCCAACATGGAAGCCAAAAAGGTGGTCATTCAGACCATTCAACGGGTGGCCACCGAGCATGCCATTGAAAATTCCGTTTCCGTTTTCAACATTGAGAACGATGATGTCAAAGGACGGATCATCGGCAGGGAAGGCAGGAACATCCGTGCGCTGGAAGCCGCCACCGGAATCGAAATCATCGTGGACGATACCCCGGAGGCCATTATCCTGTCCGGATTTGATCCCGTCCGGAGGGAACTGGCCCGTTTGGCATTGCATCAGCTGGTAACCGACGGGCGTATACATCCGGCGCGCATCGAAGAGGTGGTGGCCAAAGTGAAAAAACAGCTCGAAGATGAAATCATCGAAACCGGCAAACGTACGACCATCGATCTGGGCATTCATGGCCTGGCCCCGGAACTGATCCGCATGGTGGGAAGGATGAAATACCGTTCCTCTTACGGACAAAACCTCCTGCAGCACTCCCGTGAAGTGGCGAACCTTTGCGCCATCATGGCTGCCGAACTGGGCTTAAACGTGAAACTGGCCAAACGTGCCGGTTTGCTGCACGATATCGGCAAGGTACCCGATGAGGAACCGGAATTGCCACATGCCATTCTCGGTATGAAACTGGCTGAGAAATTCAAGGAAAATCCGGAAGTCTGCAACGCCATTGGCGCCCACCATGACGAAATTGAAATGAACAGCATGATTTCGCCCCTGATCCAGGTATGTGACGCCATTTCTGGTGCAAGGCCCGGAGCCAGAAGGGAAGTGGTGGAACAATACATCAAACGGCTCAAGGACCTGGAAGCCCTGGCCTTATCCTACAATGGCGTGGAGAAATCATATGCCATCCAGGCCGGGCGGGAACTCCGCGTGGTGGTGGAAAGCGAAAAAATTTCCGATAAACAGGCCGAAGTACTCTCCCATGAAATTGCTACCAAAATCCAGACGGAGATGACCTATCCCGGACAGGTAAAGGTGACCGTTATCAGGGAAACCAGGGCGGTGAATTACGCCAAGTAACGCAGGTTGCCAGATTTACCCTGATTCCCTGTACATGCTGATGACGGGAATTTTTATGCTATCCTAATGAATATATCCAGGAATGTAATCATTCATTTTTTAGGAAAACTTGTTCCTGCCTTTACAAACCTGCTGATCATGATTGGCGGCATCCGTATTCTGGGAAAAGCCGACTTTGGAAAATACAATCTCATGTTTTCCGCCGTAGTGATGGCTTCCTCCCTCTGTGTCGGATGGATACAGCAAAGCTGCCTTCGCTTCCTTTCCGGTGAAAACGATAAAAAGAACCTGCTGACCGCTCATTACCGGAAACTCGGCTTATGGGCATCGTTGGGTTGCGGAACCATCATGCTCGTTTCCGGTAATTTTTATTTTGAACTGGACCCGATGGATAACCTCATCTACACGGGCTTCAGCATACTCTTTTCTTACCTGGCCGTTTACCTGACCATTCTTCAGGCATCCTTCCGGTCCTTTCGCTACGCAGTCACCGAATCCTTGTTTTACCTGCTGGCTGTGTTGTTTGCCTTGCTGCTGATTTTCGGCCTGGGGCAAAAAGATTTCAACGTGTTTTTCATGGCCATGCTCCTGGCTTTGATGATTGTGCTGAGCATACAATTTCTGGCATCAAAAAAAAAGGAAGAGGTAATCCAGCTCCTGCACCGGATGGAATCACCGGGTTTTGTCAGAAAGGCATTCTCCTTCGGATTTCCGCTGACCGTATGGCTTTTGCTTTCCAGCACGTTGAATTACATGGACCGGTTCATCATCAACCGGTTTTACGGGTATGAAGAAGTGGGCATATACGGTTTTGTCTATGATTTTATTTTCCGGGTGGGCGGCTTTCTGAGCCTTCCCATTTTGCTGGCCTATCATCCGGCCATTGCGAAAGCCTGGAATGAAAAGGATTTCGTAGAGGGAAAAAAACTGATCCGTAAAGCATTAAAAGCGGAGTTGCTCATCCTCACGGCCATTTTTTTTGTGGTTTATTTGTTTCACGACTGGATTTTCAGCGTATTCTTTCATCTGGAGGATGCATCTTCCAGGAGTATTTACCTGCCCGTGGCTCTGAGCGCGGTTTTTTGGCAGATGTCCCTGCTCATTCAAAAACCACTGGAGTTGAATGCCAGTCAAACACTGATGATTACCGGTATTGTGATAGCCCTCCTGTTGAACCTCATCCTGAACCTGCTGACGGTTCCTTCCATGGGATTTGTTTCAGCGGCCTACAACACCTTGTTCAGTTCTCTCTTTTACCTGGTTTTCGTGAGCTATTTTTATACAAGGGAATTTAAAAAAGCGCAGGCCTGACATGGAAGTTCAACCGGTCAATTCCAGGATACTTTTTATACTGGTAAATTATTTCCGGGATGAGGAAGTCATCGGGTTCATCCGTCAGGAACTGATGTCATTACTATCCGGCGGAGAAAAGGATTTCCGGGTGATGGTCGTCAATAATGGAAGCCGGCAGCCGGAAAAATTAGCGAAGGAAATCCAGGCCTTCTCCATGGCTGATGTTATACATGCGCCGGCCAACATGGGCTATCTCGGTGCCGCCCGGTATGGACTTCAGCAACTGGAAAACGCCGGGAAACCATGGCCGGAGCTGGTCATTCTTTGCAATACGGATATGGAATTGAAGGATAGAAACCTGGTCATAAAAATGCTTCAACGGTTAGCACCGCTTGATTTTGCAGTTGCCGGTCCATCCGTCTTATCCGGACGCTTTAACCACCATGATCAGAATCCGTTTATGGAGGAGCGTATCAGCAGAAAAAGGCTGTTATTTCTTCGCTTCGTGTTTTCCCTTTACCCCGTTTATTGCCTCTACCAGTTGCTGGCCGTAGGTAAGGCTTTCCTGAAAGCTGACGGTAACAGGACAGGAGGGAAGCAGGAACTCAGGGAAGTTTATGCCGTTCACGGTTCCTTCCTGGTCATGCGCAGCGATTTTCTTCACCGGATCTATAAAGAACTCTCCCAGGCTCCATTCCTGTTTGGGGAGGAAATTTTTCTGGCTGAACTGGCCCGGAAATACGGAATGAAAGTGATCTTCGACAGCAACCTGCAGGTGATTCACCGGGAACATGCCACCACGGGTTTGTGGAAGAAGCCTGCCCTGATCAGGCTGATGCATGCTTCCCTGGATATGCTGCTGAAGGAATTCTTTTAATTTTCCGGGTGGGGTTTGTGATGAGTCATCCTGTTTTTTCCCGGTTTGAATGCATCACCTGGTTCCCGGGACGTTTTCAAGACTAATTTAAGTAAATTTGTGCATTCGGACATATCCTTGACAGAGAACCTGAAAAATTACCTGAAAAACAGCTCTGCGGAGCCTTTGGCTGTCTGGCTTATGGCTGCGATGGTGTTCTTTCTGCCCCTGAATCAGAAGGTCGCTGCCTGGCTGATCTTCCTGTTTGTGCTGGTCAGTGTTTTGAATAACAAAAATTGGCTGAACCCGGCTCCTGCTTTTAAGGACCGGATGAATTTACTGTTGATAGGTTTTTTTTTCCTGCATGTTGCCGGACTTGCTTATTCGGATAACCTGTCCTATGCACTGGCTGATCTGCAAACCAAGTTGTCCTTTCTTATTTTTCCGCTGATGATGACGGGAAGGAAATCCATTACCGGAAAACTCCGTTTCATCACGGTCTCCTTTGTGTCCGGTATTGTCCTGGCAGGTCTGATAGGTATGGTTTACGCTGTTTTCAGGTTCCTTAGGGATGGAAACCCATCCGTGTTTTTATATGAGGATTATGCCGTGCTGATGCATCCCACTCATTTTACACTGTATATCAATTTTGCCATGCTCATCGTGATGGAACCACTGGTGAAAAGCTGGATAAAACCTGCCAGAACCAGGAGCCGGATGTTAATGCTGATCATGGCCTTCCTGCTGATAAATGTCATCCTTTTAAATGCCCGGATGGCCACACTGGCCGTTTATGGTTCTCTCCTGCTTTATTGTTTTTTCCTGTTCCGTAAGTATAACGTATACGGTAAAGGTATACTGGTGGTGGCCGTTTCGCTTCTTATCTGTCTTTTTTTGCATTACCTGGTTTTAAGGATAAACCCGGACCGGTTTAATCAGCTGAAACAGTTGGCGGATCAGGAAAATGCAAAGGAAAATGAAAAGGAAAAAATGAACAGTGTCCATATACGGTGGTACTTATGGGACAACGCCATCCGGGTGATAAAGGAAAACCCGGTGTTTGGGGTGGGTACCGGGGATATAAAGGAAGCCCTGATGGAAAAATACAGGGAAAATAATTTCTCCCTTGGGCTTGAACGAAACTACAGCCCCCATAATCAATACCTCCATACGGCGGTCATACTGGGTTTGACAGGTCTTGCCCTGCTACTGGCCATACTGGCTTATTCCATCGTGAAAGGAGCCGCGTTCAAAGACCCGGTTTTGGTCCTGTTCATGATTATCATAGTGATCAACTGCCTCACCGAGGATATTCTGGAAGTGCAGAAGGGCATTTTGTTCTTTTGCTGTTTTCATAGCCTGTACTACTGGAAAAACCTGAATGGGACGGAGCCCGCCCTTGTTCCTGAACCTGGAAATAAATGGAATAAACCGGAACATGGACCTGAATGAATGTTTAAGATTATGTCCTGATTCAGTCGAATCATGGATTTTTAAAGGAGAGTGGATTTGATGCGGACAAATTTTATAGGTCTCCGGATCAGGTTTGGTATGAATTTAAAAAGCGGTTGGAACATGAATATGGCGGGCGTACTTCAATGAAACGGGTTAGTGTGATCATTCCCTGCCGGAACGAGCAGAAATATATCGGCAAGGTGCTGGAAAGCCTGGCCGGGCAGGATTATCCCAAAGAATACCTGGAAGTATTTATCGTGGATGGTCAGAGTGATGATGGCACACGGGCCATAGTTGAAAATTTTATCAAAACCAATCCCTGGATGAAGTTGCTGAATAATCCCCTCCGGGAGGTTTCGCCGGCCATGAACCTCGGAATCAGTCATTCCACGGGCGACATCATCCTCCGCATGGATGCCCATTCGGCCTTTCCTGATTTCTATATTTCCCGTCTCATTTCCTGGCTTGAAAAACTGGATGCCGATAATGTCGGAGGTGTGATCCGGACAAAACCAGGTTCAGCCACCTTAAAGGCCAGGGCCATTGCGCATGCCTTATCACATCCTTTCGGGGTCGGTAATTCTTACTTCCGTACAGGCGTTGACGAACCCCGTGAAGTGGACACCGTTCCCTTTGGCTGTTATAAAAAAAGTGTTTTCGATAAAACAGGCATGTATAATACAAGGCTGGTGCGCAACCAGGATATTGAACTGAATAAAAGACTGAAAAACCAGGGCGGCAAAATAGTCCTCGTACCCGATGTGTTTTGCGATTATTTTTCCAGGGAGAATTTCAGCCAGCTGGCTGAAAATAATTTTCAGAACGGACGCTGGGTCATCCTGGCAACCTATATTACAGGCACTTTTTCTTCCCTGTCCCTGCGGCATTTCATACCCTTGTTTTTTATGCTATACCTGCTTGCCGGTCCGGTTTTGTGCAGCCTGTCTTTGTTGTTTATGCTGCCTTTATTGGCTTACTTTCTGCTGAGCCTGCTGTTTTCCATTCGCATCTCATCCGGTAAGCATCCGGTTTTGATGATCCCGCTTTTGATATACTCCTTCCTGGTCCTTCATGTCAGTTATGGAGCAGGCAGTCTTGCCGGATTGCTGGAAATACCTTTTAAAACAAAAAAAGCACCTGCGTGAAAAATCGATCCCCGCTTAACGACTATAAACGCAGCATTGCAGAATACCTGGAGGTTAACCAAGACCAGGTTTTTCTTTTCTGGAAGGGCAGGGTGGCCCTGTATGCCATTCTGAAAGCCTGCGGTATTAAACCCGGTGATGAAATCCTGATGCCGGCTTTTACCTGTGTGGTTGTTCCCAATGCATGCCTGTATCTGGGTGCCAGACCGGTTTACGTTGATATAGAGCCCGGCACGTTCAACATGGATCCGGAGAAGGTGGAAGAAAAAATTACCGGGCGAACCAGGGTTATCCTCGCCCAAAACACCTATGGACTATCTCCTGATCTGGATAAACTGCAAGCCCGGGCGGATAAACACAAATTATTGCTGGTAGAAGACTGCACCCATGGATTCGGCGGGTTGTATAAGGGGAAAAAAAACGGAACCCTGGCAGCTGCTTCCTTTTTTTCAACCCAGTGGAATAAACCTTTTTCCACCGGTATAGGAGGATTTGCCGTAATCAGGGACTGTACCCTGCTCCGGGAAATGAAAATGCTGGAAGAGCAGGCTTTCAAACCCTCCCGTCAGGAAGAATTCCTGCTGAACCTTCAGCTTTGGATAAAACGTCAGCGCCGGCTGCAAAAATTCTATTGGCTGCAGGTTAAATTTTATCGCTTTCTGACTCATCATAAAGTAATCCCCGGATCATCCTCCGGCGATGAACTGGGTAAGCCCGCTATGCCCGTTCATTTCCTGAAGGGCATGTCCAATACCCAGGCGCTGGCCGGTATCTCGGAATTGGGAAAAATGAAATATAACCTGGCCCACCGCCAAATGGTGGCCTCGGGATATAAGGAGATGCTGCTGAAGCTGCATAAAGATCCTCCGGCCGAACCCGTCTATGCAACTCATACATTTATTAAATATACGATTCTGGTCAGGGACAGGGAGCGGTTTTTAAAAGCCGCGGAAAAGGAGGGAGTGGAACTGGGCGATTGGTTTGTTTCACCCATTCACCCGGTATTGGAACATTTTGAATGGTGGAATTACCGTTACGGTGATTTTCCCGTTGCCGAATATGCAAGCGCCCATACCGTAAATCTACCCACCCATCTGGCCATTGACAAGAATGAATTAATAAAAATCCGGGATTTCCTGGAGAAAAACAGGAAGGACATTTTTGATAAATGGTGAGACGGACAAGCAGGAACAGGTCGCGATCTGTCCCTGCCACCGGCTCCAGCCATGAATCCCTGTGCCTCCATCACCTGGACATCCGGGACATCCTGAAACCAGAACACCGTATGCCTGACACGACACCCTGAGATAAACTTGACCAAATAGGTATAGACAAAAAAAAATTAAATTTGCATCATGAGGGAAAAATTTTCGGTCTTTCTTTTTCATGTCAGTCATTTGATAAAGGTTTACTTTTTTGGATTATCGCTTTTTTTTATCGCCCGCTTGTTTTTTTACCTGAGGCTTGAAAAGGGTGAAATGATTGCGGACTTTCCGGGCGACCTGCTGAATGCCTTCTGGACCGGGGCCCGGTTCGATACCATGGTCCTGATGTACGGATTGTTACTGCCTTTTGCACTGACCATTACCGGACTGTTTATAAGCCGGAAGTCCTTTCATACCGGTATCATGCGTTTTACCAGGTATTACATCCAGGTGCTGTTCTACCTTTTTGCCGTCTTGCTGGTTATCGATATCTTTTATTACGACTATTTTCAATCCCATATCAACATTCTGTTTTTTGGATTCTTTGAGGATGATACCGGAGCCATCATGAAGTCCGTATGGACGGATTATCCTTTGATCCGGGGTTTGCTGGCCATGGCTTTCCTGGCCTGGCTCCTGAGCTGGTCATTAAAAAAATTATTTAAAACCGCCTTTACACCAAAGGACGGAATCCCCCTGGGACGGGCTGTGATTTCTTCCCTGGTTTTTACCGGATTTTTCTTTCTTGGAATGAGGGGTTCTGTTGGCACTTTTCCTTTACAGATCGACGATGCCACCGTCTCTGAAAATACCACCATTAACCTGCTGCCCATGAATGGCGTGTTTGCGCTGAAAGAGGCGTGGATGACCCGTCAGAAACAAACCAACATCGATGGAAATATTGCCTGGCTGAAAAAGATAGGCTACCCGGATGCCCCTTCCGCCCTTCGTGATAATTATGCCGGAACCCCGGTTGCAGGCGATGCTGCGGCCTGGCGCGAAGCCTGGTTTGGAGTCACCCGAAAAAACGATTGGGCGGAAAAGCATCCCCCTCATGTCATCTTTTTTATGATGGAAAGTATGAGCAATTACAACATGCAGTTTCACAGTCCGGAATTAAACCTGCTCGGAAGCCTAGAAAAATACTGGAACTCCGAAATCGTTTTCCGGAAATGTTTTCCTTATGGTGACGGAACCATCAACTCCCTGGAAGGATTGATGGTCAGCACCCCGGTAACTTCCCTGGCGCAGTCAAAAAACAGGTATGTCTCCTACGGCTCATCCGTGGCTCTTCCTTTCAAAGAAGCCGGGTACCAGACGCGTTATGTTTCCGGTGGCAAACTGGGTTGGCGCAATATCAATGAGTTCATCCCCAGGCAGTTTTTTGATTTCGTGGAAGGTAATGCCGTTGTCCGTCAGGCTATACCGGAAGCGAAGGAATGCGAATGGGGCGTATACGATGAATACCTGTTTGATTATGTCTTCAGGGTGCTCGAGCAATCCGCCGGCAGGCCCCAACTGGTATTCGCCATGACGACCACCAATCATACCCCCTTTTCCGTTCCTGATCATTATAAGCCATACCCGGTATCAATTCCTCCGCGTATCCAGGGAGCCCTTCAGACCAATGCAGACATGGCATTGAAAAATTTTACCAATCTCCAGTATTCCAACGATTGCCTGGGCCGGTTCCTGGAGAAATTAAGGCATTCTCCGTATGCGCGGAATACCATAGTGGCCGCCAGCGGGGATCATAATAACCTGATGCTTTTTGGATTTGCCGATGAGGAAATGCCCCGAAAGCGGGGAGTGCCTTTGTTTATTTCCGTTCCCGGGGAATATATGGAAGGCCTGAAAATTGATACCTCGGTTTATACCGGTCACAGGGATATTTTTCCCACACTGATCAACCTGGCCTTATCCGGCAGGCGTTATTTTAAAAGCGGAAATTTTCTGTTTGATCCGGGCCTCAAAAAGGAAGATCAGTTTTCCATTGACCTGATGGCGAAGGAAGCCATGAACCAGGCCGGTGCGGTAAAATTCGACCCTGATCCCGTCAGGTATGAATGGGTCGAACCCGGTCATCTCCTGAAAAAAGCCACCGGGCCTGATCAGGGCCTGGATTCACTGTTGCGCAGGTCAAGAGCTTATTATGCGGCCATGAGCTATTTTATCAAAGGAGAAATTGATCAGAAAAGGAAAAAATAAGGAGCTTTATTTTGTTTTCTGCCTCCAAATGCCGCTTACCTCAGCAGGGTAATGGTGCCGGTTTTGCGGGATTCCTTGGCGGAATAAAAACTGTTGTAGCGCAGATCATAAACATAAACCCCCTGCGGCGCTTCCTGCCCGTGAAAAGTTCCATCCCAGGAGGCATGTTTGTCGCTGCTCGAAAAAATAACCTGTCCGTAACGGTTAAATATACGTAAATTATAATCCTTGATGAATATCGAGGAAACACCCCAGTTTTCATTGGCCTGGTCATTATTGGGGGTGAAAGCATTGGGTGTGAAAACCAGGGGAGGCTGCACCAGGTCCACTTCATTGGAATAGCTTTCGGCCCCGTTCCCGCCCGGACCTTCCGTTGCCCGGACCCGGTAAGTATAAAGCCCGTGATCATAATCCAGGTCATCATCATCGAGGTCGAAGACCACGTATTCCACCTGGGTCAGTTTGCTGAAATTAACCTGTTCATCTGTTTTGCGGTAAATTTCATAATCGAATACCCCGCCTCTCCAGTTGATGTATTCGGTCCAGTGTATGCTGTTTAAAAACGGAACCGAGGACCCTGTCAGCAGGATGGTGCAGGCTTCCCTGCTGGGCGGACTGATGTTCCCGCAGTAATCCTGGTTCATGACATAATAGCAATAGGAATTTTCCCTGGTCTTCACATCTTGATCCTCCCAGGAATCGTTCTGAATGCCCTGTTCCGTTTGATAAAGCGAAAAGGTTTCCAGCGGACTGTTGATTTTCCGGTAGATGTAAAACGTGGAATAAGGACCGTCAGGCAAATGCTCCAGTTTCATCTGCACCTTTTCATGGCCGGTTACGCTGACCGATTCAATGTAATTCGGGGTGTCGTTTTTGGCCTTGTCGGTACACAGCGTATCGGAATTCAGTCCTGCATCACCGCAGATGTTAAAGGATCGTATGAAATAGCAATAATTGTGCTGTTTATAACCAAAGGCTGTAACGTCCCTGTATTTTCCGGCAGATTTGTCGTAAATCGTATCCAGCAGGGTATAGGGTCCTCCGTTTTCACTTCTGAATAAAAGATAACAGGAAAGGAATTTATCATTGGCCGAGGTGTCACTCCAGTAAATAATGGCTGTATCATCCCCGTCAAACGACATGCAAAGCAGGTTTAAGGGAGGGATGAGTGGCACAGGCTTCACCAGGATGTTCATTTTATATTGGGTCGTGATGGGATTCGGACAGCCATTGTCACGGATTTCAAAGGTAACCTCGTAGGGGGCGGTCCTGCCGTGTCCGCAAGCTGTCTGCCAGCAAAAGGCGGCTGAAACCTGCTTGTCACCGGCTCCGTTCGAGGCCTGTGCAAAAGGAGGATTGATACCGCTGCCGGCAAAGCAGTCACCGCTGTAGGTCAGGAACAGGGAGTCCGTGGCATCGGATCCGCTCACCTGGAAACAGATGCTGTCGGTTTCAAACAATTCAAAACTTTTCGTTCCCGGTGCCAGCCCGGTGGAATAAGAAGTCACGGATGGAGCTACGTTGATGTCGCAGATGATGACGGTAAACTCAATCTCCCTCCGTATGATACCGATCTGCACCCCGTTGCGGTATTCCCGGGCCACCACCGCCATGGCATAAATGCCTATGTAATCAGGCTTGGCCGTGATGTCACCCGTTGCCGGATCGACAGCCAGCGGCGGGCCACCGCAAATATTGCCCAGGGAATAAGGCGATTGAAACTGAGCATCGGAATAAGGTCCCGGAAGCGGAAAACTGAGGATCGGGGAGGCCTGGGAACTGTTGCCCGACGATGGAGTAACCAGTTCGTATACGAGTGAATCACCGTCTGCGTCAAATCCTCCGAAATTGTACAGGAAGGGCTGGTTCTCGCACATATAGGGCAAGGGATCATTCTGAAAAACCGGGCTGGAATTATGCCAGGCAGGATCGGGCATCGCGGCGTAAAATACCATTCCGGTTGCCCCCGGATTGTTGAGGTTGACAACGGTATGATTGCGGCAGCAACGTTCCCAGGTCATGTAATAACCGAAAGGATTGTTGGCCAGCAGGATGTTTTTAACGTAAGATCCGCTTTCCACGCATATTTCAGGTGGGGGCGAACACAACGTGCCGGCCAGTTGCAGTGAACTGGTGCTGGTCAGCCCGATGGTGACGGAATACGCCAGGGAATTGTTGAGCCCGTCGAAAATGCCTACCGTGATGGAATCATCAAAAGGCGCAACCCCGTTACAGTCCCGGAACAGGGTCAGGCTGATCTCAAAGGTGTTTCCGGAAATCCATTTGTAGGTGAAGTCGCCTCCTACAATATGGGTAGCAAGAGATTGACAGTAGAAACCAAGAAATAAAAACAACAGGGATAAACGTTTTATCATGGCCTGTTAAGGGTTTCAGGTTTTATGGAATACAAATATACCTATTTTTGGCCTCCCCAAACCAATTTTTTGGTAAGCTGATTGTAAAAATTGACCGGGCTTATGAACAGGATATGAACTGACACCGAATAACTTGAAGGACAAAAAGACCATTGAAAATCTCCTGATCACCGATATTGCAGATAGAGGACAGGCCCTGGGAAAGGACGGGGACAAGGTGATTTTTGTCGATAGAGCCATACCGGGCGACCTGGTGGACGTGCTCATTACCAGGAGCCGGAAGAATTATGCCGAAGGCAGGGTGAAAACCATCCGGCAGCCTTCCCCTTTACGGGTAAATCCTTTTTGCAGCCATTTCGGGGTGTGCGGTGGATGTAAATGGCAGGATATGGCTGATGCGGCACAGTTGCGGTTTAAGGAAAAACAGGTCCGCGATGCCATGCAAAGGATTGCCAAAGCCGGCGACCTCGTTATTGATCCGATTATCCCTTCTGAAAAAACCCGCTATTACCGGAATAAACTCGAATTCACTTTCTCCGACAGGCGCTGGCTCACCGCCGGCGAACTGGCTGACAAGGATATCAAAGCCGGCAACGGCCTGGGATTTCACATGCCCGGCCGTTTTGATAAGATCCTGAACATTCAGCACTGTTACCTGCAACCCGAACCGTCCAATGAAATCCGGTTGAAAATAAAAACCTTTACCACGGAACATGGATTTGTTTACTGGAACCCGGTGGATCAGACCGGTTTTCTGAGGAACCTCGTCATCCGGACCTCTTCCACCGGTGAAGTCATGGTGGTGATGGTTTTTGCCTTCCGGGATGAGCAGGCCATCGGCCGGATCATGGGCTTCATCCGGGACCAGTTCCCGTCTGTAACGGCCCTCCTATACGTGATCAATGAAAAGAAAAACGATTCCCTCGCCGACCTCCCGGTGGAACTCTTCCACGGCAGGGATCATATTTATGAGAAAATGCAGGACCTGCTTTTCAGGATTGGAGGCCGCTCTTTTTTCCAGACCAATTCCGGGCAGGCCGAAACGCTATATTCGGTAACGCGGGATATGGCCGGGCTGACCGGAAAGGAAACCGTTTATGATTTATATACCGGTACCGGCACCATAGCCTGTTATGTCGCTTCCCGGGCCCGGAAAGTAATCGGGGTGGAATACGTTCCCGAAGCCATTGATGATGCCAGGATCAATGCGTCCATCAATGGAATTACCAACTGTACTTTTTTTGCCGGGGATATGAAGGATGTACTCATTCCTGCCTTTTTCATGGAAAACGGAAACCCGGATGTCATTATCCTGGACCCCCCGCGTGCAGGTTTGCAGGAACAGGTCATCCCAAACCTGCTGCAGTCGGGTGCTGACCGGATCGTTTACGTAAGCTGCAATCCCTCCACCCAGGCCCGCGATATGCTGCTGCTTTCACCGGTGTATGAAGCCCTGAAATGCCAGCCGGTGGATATGTTTCCCCATACGCATCATGTCGAAAACATCGTGCTGCTGAAAAAGAAGTGAACATAAGGCAATTACATGTCACCGGAAGCCAGGCGGAAGGCTGTTAGGTCATTCCGGTTTTATTGCCCGGCAAACCGGATTTTTTTATTATTTTTGAAAAAGAATTTTACCGGGAATGAATAAACTTATCAATGCCATCATGTATCTTTTCCTTTTAACCGCCGGATTCGGTTGCCGGCCCGGCCACCCGTCCAAAGAAAAAGAAGAAGTGAACGACTGGTTCATCAGCCAGCGCATTTTCCCCTATGGACGGATGGATTACCAGGCATACCGGGACGCCCTTCACTGGCGTAACGCTTCACTCAACCGTTCACCCATGCCGGGTTCAAGTAATCACTGGCAGTTTGCAGGTTGCATCAACATCGGCGGGCGCATCACGGATGTGGAAATGCATGCGTCGGACTTGCAGACCATTTATATCGGGGCAGCATCCGGTGGGGTGTTTAAATCTCCTGATGCCGGAAATTCATGGTTCCCGGTTTTCGATAACCAGACTTCCCTTTCTATTGGCGATATCGCCATTGCTCCTTCCGATCCGGCCATCCTGTATGTTGGCACCGGTGAGGCCAATGGGGGAGGCGGTTCGCTCACCTATGACGGAAACGGTGTCTACAAATCAACAGATTCCGGCTTAACATGGACGTCCGTAGGTTTGGAACTCACCCGGAACACGGGCCGCATGGCCATTGATCCTGATAATCCGGACAGGGTTTTTGCAGCCACCATGGGCGATCTCTTCGGAAATAATCCCGACCGGGGTCTTTACCGCACCACCGACGGCGGTTCAACCTGGCAACAGGTGCTTTCCACCAGCGATTCAACCGGTGCCATTGACGTGGTGATCAATCCACAGCATCCCGATACGGTATTTGCCTGCCTGTGGGAACGGGTAAGGAGGCCCGACAGGAGAAATTACGGTGGACCTTCTTCCGGAATTTATCGTTCCTATAATGGCGGAAATACCTGGATCAAGCTCACCAACGGGCTTCCATCCGGAGTTGATCTGGGCAGGATAGGAATCGATATTTCCAAAAGCAACCCCAATATCCTCTACGCCACCGTTACGGATTATATGGGCGCCCATATAGGCCTGTACAAAACGGTCAACAACGGAGATACCTGGACGGATATAACCAATGGCTTCAGCCCGAATGCTGCCAGTTACTGGTATGGACGCATTAAAGTCGATCCCGTGAACCCCGACATCGTTTATGAAATTGATTTTGATTTGTGGCAAACCACCGATGGGGGTCAGAACTGGTTCAATCTTTCCGGATTCAGCAATGTGCATGTCGATCAGCATGAACTCTATATTCATCCACTCAATCACGATTTCCTGGTGCTGGGCAATGACGGCGGCATTTATACATCTTATGACGGCGGGTCCTTCTGGACACACGATGAAACCCTGCCTGTCACGCAATTTTACACCTGTGAAATGGATGAAACAAATCCCTCCAATCTTTACGGTGGCGCCCAGGATAACGGGGTGAACTGCACGGTTACCGGGCAGCATGACGACTGGTTTTCCATTCTGGGCGGGGACGGCTTTGTGGTGCTGGTGGATCCAGCCAATCCAAACCTCGTTTATGCCGAGTACCAGTATGCCGGTCTGAACTGCGGTACAACCGGTGTTGACCCCATCGACAGGGTAAACTGGAATGCCCCTTTTATTTTTAATCCTCAAAATTCAAATACCCTTTACCTGGGCACCGATAAGGTTTACAAGAGTACGGATAACGGTTCTTTCTGGGATCCCATCAGTCCCGATCTGACCAATGGCAGCGGAACGGCATCCTATCCTATCGTTTACGGAACCATCACCACCCTTGCCGTGGCTCCTTCCGATACCAGTGTGATCTGGGCCGGTACCGATGACGGTAACATTCAGTTGAGTACGGATGAAGGCGCCAGCTGGAACCTGGTCTCCGGGGGACTGCCTTACCGCTGGGTGACCCGTATTGCCGTTGATCCCGTAAGTCCGCTGACTGCTTATGCCACCTTATCGGGTTACCGTTATCACGATAACATGTCGCATGTTTACAAAACAACTAATGGGGGCGGCAACTGGACAGATATTGGCGCCGGTCTGCCCGATGTGCCCGTGAATGACATCATCCTGGACAGCACCCTGAATAATCTGTACATCGCCACCGATGCCGGCGTGTTTTATACCCCTGCCGATTCGCTGGACTGGCAGTTGCTGGGGGATTCCATGCCTGTTGTTCCCGTTCTGGACCTGCGGCTTCATGAAGGAACACGGACCTTGCTGGCAGCTACCTATGGACGTTCCATGTATACCTACGACCTGTCCTATCTCACTTCATCGGTTTCACCCGTACCGGAAGGTGAAATTTCAGCCATGAAAGCTTATCCTTCACCGTTTACCGAATACCTGGCTGTTTCCTTTTACGTGGAAAAGGAAGCCGTGCTAAGCCTTTCCCTGCTTGACCTGCAGGGTCGCAAGGTAAGCGAAGTGTTTATCGGGAAACGAAGCAGGGGCAATCATTCCATCCGGATTAACAACGGTTCAAATGTACTGGGGTTGAGTGACGGGGTATACCTGCTGAATATCAAGGGAAATCTGAATTCATTGACCCAAAAGGTGATTTTTAATAAAACGAAACCTTAAATCCTGCCAGACTTTTCCGATCTTCTGAACGGCTATACCCATCTCCGGTTATCTTCAAATATTCGCTCAACCCGGGCTAATCGATTCAACCTGATCGGGAGATACACGCTCAGCAATGGTTTTAAAAAATCATAATTATTAAACCTTTTAAACGTTTATAACGGCATTCGCAACCTGGCATATCCCCGCTAAATATATATCTTTGCTTTCCAGATGCAGGCGGACTTAAACCAGACCGGTTACGGTTTTAAAATAGTGGATGAATCCTATGATCCCGTGAGGACACCGGATTATCAACTCTTTTTGTATGGAGCCGAAGACGGCATTTCGATGGCCATTCTCGATTCCAGGAGAAATTCATTCATTGCCTTGCAGGAGTATACCACCGGGGCGCTCATGGGAGTGGCTGATTTTTGCCTGAAACTTCTTCCCGTTCTGGAAGATGATCTGCTGCTCTCCTCCCCGGGTTTTAAATCGGTCAGCTTTTGTTACGGAGGCATGAAATCCACGTTGGTTCCCGACCCGTTGTTTAAACAGGACGAAACCCGTGAACTTCTGGGTTTTCATTTCCCGCACGGGGACCGGGAAAACATTTACGCCGATCACCTGAAACGGCTGGGGGCCCGGAATATCTTCGCCGTCCCGGTTCCGGTTACCTTGCTGATCGCTGAAAAATTTCCCCAGGCCTCCTTTCACCACCACGCCACAGCTTTTACGGAAAGCCTCCTGCAGAATAATAAAAACAGGGATGAAAAAATCGTGACGGTTCATGTCCGGCTCACGGGTTTTGAACTGGCCGTTACACGTAGAAATGAGTTGTTGTTTTACAACAGTTTCCGCTACCAGACGACCGGTGATTTTCTATACTTTGTTTTATTTGTCATGGAACAACTTCAGCTGAACCCGGAGACCACTCCTTTTGTCTTTACAGGTGCGGCCGATAAAAACTCCGCCTTGTATATCGACACCTGCAAATACATCCGCGAGGTATCCTTTGGCGAGCGCACGTCTTTGTGTTCCTTTTCCTATGCCTTTGATGAACTCCCGGGACATTTTCATTACATCCTGTTTAACCAGTACCTGTGCGAATCATAAGCGGCAGGTTCAGGGGCAAGAGCATCCTGGCTCCGGCCTCTCTTCCCGTTAGGCCAACTACTGATTTTGCCAAAACCGGGCTATTTAACATCCTGAATAATTACATCGATTACGGGAGCGTCTCCCTGCTGGACCTCTTCAGCGGCACAGGAAACATCACCTATGAATTTATTTCAAGAGACTGCACCCGCATCACGGCCGTTGATGCAGACCGGCAATGTATTCGCTTCATCTCCGATACCGTACAACGATTGCAGGCCACCGGTGTGCAGGTAATCAAAGATGATGTTTTTCGTTTCCTGGCAAATTGTCCGGATTCCTATGATGTGATTTTTGCCGATCCGCCATTTGATCTGGAAAGGGCCGGAGAAATACACTCCCTGGTTTTTCAAAACAAACTGTTGAAACCGGGAGGCTGGTTCATCCTGGAACATGCATCCGGAAAGGAGCTGGGCCCTGATCCGCATTTTAAGGAGACAAGAAAATACGGTCATGTTTCTTTTTCCTTTTTTCAGGAATGAATATCTTCACAGCACTAAATAAATCAGCCTATGAAAACTGCAGTCTTCCCCGGATCATTCGATCCTCCTACGCTGGGACATCTTGATATCATCAGGAAGGCGCTTCCACTGTTCGACAAAATCGTGATTGGCATCGGTGACAACTCGGCTAAGCAGTATCGCTTTGACCTGGAGAAAAGAAAATCCTGGCTTCAGGAAATATACAGAAACGAAAAGAAAATTGAAGTGCGTACGTATCAATCCCTGACGGTAGACTTTTGTAAAGAAACCGGCGCAGGTTACATCATCCGTGGTCTTCGTTCTGCGCTTGACTTTGAATACGAACGCCCCATTGCAAACCTAAACCATTCCATGTCGGGTGTTGAAACCATTTTTTTGCTTTCTGATGAAAAATATGCCTCTCTTTCTTCCACCATCATTCGCGAAATAATCCGGTATGGAGGTGATGTATCTCATTTCGTTCCGAAGGAAGTGAAAATTTGATAATGGAAGTATGGCAGAGGTAATCAAAGATGAAATTTTGAGGCATACGGATTGTAGGCTGCTGGTTTCGTTTCCAGTTCATTCCGGATCAGGAGAAGTCCTGGTCCCATTGTTGAATATTTCAGATGGATTTTACCTCTGGGAGTTTCGATCAGATCGTTTTACCAGAAAAGGTAAGCTGGTTATTTCAAGATAATTCCAATGAAAAATTTCCTTCGTTTATTCATCCTATACCTGGGATTATCCATCCCCTTGGATTCCACTGCGCAAATGAATAATTTCTGGTTACTTGGTTACGGTTCCGGAATACTTAATCCAAATAATATGGTATATTCAATCGACTTTCGATCAGGTCAGATTGAATACGATACTATTTTTAGGAAATATAGTTACCGATCAAATGTTGCAGTTATGTGTGATACAAACGGAAATCTTTTATTTTACACGAACGGATTTGCTATCATGAATGCACAGCATGATACCATGGTAAATGGAGATGGATTGAACCCTGCACCATTGGGAAGTGGAGGTTGGGCAACAAGTGGGATGCCTTATGCACAAATGTCAATAATTATTCCATCTCCAGACAGTATAAATAAATACATTTTAATTCATCATGCCTTCTATGATATAATTCAATTGCCGAATTCATTTTGCGATACCTTGTTTTACAGTTTGGTCGACATGAACCTGGACAGCGGTAGAGGGGCTGTTGTGGTTAAGAATCAGGCTCTTTGGACCGGAAATGCTTTTGCATCTGATCTGATTAACCAGGGCTGCCTGACTGCATGCAAGCATGCCAACGGAAGAGATTGGTGGATTGTAACCCATAAGGACAGTACGAACATTTTTATGACTTTTTTATTGACCCCTTCCGGTTTCAGTGGCCCCTTTTTTCAATCCATCGGACCGGTGATAAATTTCAGGGGCCCGCAAGCCTGCTTTTCACCCGATGGTTACAAATATGCTATCATTGTTAATCACAGGCCACATATCTTTGATTTTGACCGATGCACAGGTTTGTTAAGTAACCATAAAAATTTAGGTCCTTTTAACATAAACACAAACAGTTCTGAAGGTATCGTGTTTTCACCAAATTCACGGTTTTTATATGCATCGGCATTTACTGAAATATATCAATGGGATACTTACAGCCCACAAATCAATTCAACCAAAACAACGGTTTGTTTATATGATTCAGTAAATCCCTGCCCGAATTACCTTGTTGAATTTTATTTAATGCAGGCAGCCATTGACGGGAAAATATATATCAGTTCTCCCAATAGTAGCAACTGCATGAGCGTAATAAATAACCCCGACAGTGCAGGGCTGGCTTGCAATGCCGTTGCACGGGGATTGTCCACATTGCCATTTTACAACGGAGCAAGCGTACCCTATTATCCCAATTTTTATCTTGGTCCTGAAACGGGTAGTGTATGCGATAGCCTCACGGCTGTATCAGAAAATGTTGGTTTTTCAATGTCCCTTTCAGCTTATCCTAATCCAGGCAACGGGGTGTTTCGTATTTCCTACCAGATGCCGCATGGTGAGCCGGGGATAATGGAGTTGTTTAACAGTCTGGGCCAATGTGTTTATACCCACCCGCTGAGTCCGTGGAGCAGGGTGCATGAGGTTGATATTTCTCTGCAACCATCCGGGCTCTATTATTGCCTGGTTCGAAGCGATGCATACCAGGGAAGCATTAAGGTAGTGAAGGAGTAAACCATCCTCACTGTATCACCAATTTCCTGGTAGCTTTCTGCACACCATCAATCAGAAGAGTGTAAAAATACATCCCGCCTGGCAGGTCGCTCTTTCTGAAAATCGCTGAATGTTTGTCTTCCGTTAAAGGAATGATGGCAACCAGCCGTCCTGCAACATCGCGGAGGTTTATTTCAACCATTTTTCCGGAATGTGGATCACTGAAGTTAAAGGTTATCAGGGCTTCACCGGAGGCCGGATTCGGATAGCAATACAGGTTCACGTCTCCGGAAAACAAAGGTTCATCCAACCCTGTTGAGCATCCGGTCAAAGCAGCAAAAGCATCTGCTTTTCCATATCCCCAGATGTTATTCGGCAGGTTGCTGCCGGTGTAAGTGTCCGTTTTGGCGCAGCCGAGAATAGCGTTTTTAATATCCAGGTAAGTGGCGGCGGGGTTTTTCTCCAGATACAAAGCGGCAATACCGGCCACCACAGGCGAGGCCGAAGAGGTTCCCCCGTCACGGATATGCTTGGCACCCGCAGCCAGCTTGTCGGGAGCATTGGCCAAAAACCAGGGAACGTCTGCAAGCACGGCGCAGGATAAGGTAACCAGCCCTGTCGCTGAAATATCAGGTTTAATCCTGCCATCACGCGTAGGCCCCTGGCTCGATCCCGGAGTATGCGTTCCAACCGTAAACGGGAAGGTTTGTATCGTCCCGTTGGCATCGGTGTAATGATCGCGGTTGATGTATTCGCCAACGGTAATTACCTTGTCGCTGCAGGTGAAACTGCTTACGATGGTCTGATGAAGATCCGGCGCCTTGTACCGGGTGATATCCGGAAATACCGCTGAATTCGGGAGGTTGGTGAAAACCATATCAAAACTCCAGACGTCAAAGGTTCCGTTGCCGTTGGTGATCAGCCTCCAGTTATAGGCCGAATCCGGGGTGATGTTGAAAGCCATGGAATAGGTGCCGCCAACAAGTTGTCCGTAACTTTCAATAATTCCGATCCGGTTGCCGGCATTAAACAGCGTATCCTTCTGCAGTAAATTCAGGTGTGATGCAATGGTGGTGTAAGGCAGCCTGCCGCGGAATTCATAATTGGGCGTTTTCTGATCGGCTCCGATCGCGAAGGAGATATTTTTGAAGGTGGCCGTATCTCCCCACATTTCAATATAAGTGCTTCCGGCGGGTTTGTAAAACCAGGTGAAGGCGGAGTCGTTGGCGACGGTGTACTTCAGGTGAATAGGGAAGGTGCCGGCGTTGCCCGCCGCACAAACCAGGGAGCGCCCGTTTTGCTGGGTGATCAGGTTGTCGATCAGCTGGGCCTGCAGATCCTTTCCATCATGCGAACCCATATAGGTACCCGCGCTGATGTTGATGACACAGGGTTTGCCCAGACCGGCGGCCTTGTCGTAAATATACTTCACCGCATCGGCCACCGAGCCCAGCCAGCTGTTGTCTGGCTGGTTAAAATTCAGGGAAACGGCTATGATATCGGCCTCCGGCGCCACGCCTGAATAATTATTCATGGCATTGCCGTTCCCGGTGGCGATACCTGCCACATGTGTGCCATGCCCGCCCTGGTCGTGATGAGCGGCGGCCATGCCGTTGTCGATGTCGCTGTCGGTAAATTCCTGGCCGTAATTATACGGTTGCGGTGTATTGATGGTGTCCGGCAACAGGTGATCCCATAAAAACCGAATCCTTGTATTGCCGTTGGCCTGCTTAAAATCAGGATGGGTGAAATCAATGCCCGTGTCAATGATGCCCATCACCACGTTGGCTCCTGTATACGACACTCCGTTCAGGGGGCCCTGGCCCAACCGCACCGGCCAGATGTTGTTGTTGATCAGCATCTGGTCGTTCATCAGTTGCAGTTTCGGGGCCGACCCTTCCATCCGCACAACCCCGGGGCTGTTATAAAATAGCTCCAGTGCCATGACCGGAATTCGTACGGCGGCAATATCTCCGGCAGCATATTTAAAGGTACCCCCGCAGGTGCGCACCAGGCTTTCAATCGTTTCCATATTTCCTTTGATGAATAGTGAAATGGACCGGTCAACGGCCCCTTCACCGGCCATTTTGGCCAGTTCATAACTTAATTTGCTGGCCGGCTGTGCCGTGGCCAGGGAAATCAAAAAAATGAAAACAAACGGGAAAGAAACTGTTTTTTTCATACTGTTGATGGTTTTTAACGGTAAGCCGGTTAAACGGATGATCCTGCAGGAAGGTTATGCCACCTGAATTAAACCGGGTGGTCGCCTGCATTCGGATATGAACTGGTTTTGCTATGGTCCTTCCGCTTTCCCGGTGAGGAAAATTAGTTACCTTTGTGCCTCTTTTGCAGGAATGATCATGACCTTTCCTGAGCATAAAGATGACACAAAAATAGTATTTATAAAATGGCAGACGACAAGAAAATCATATTTTCCATGGTGGGGGTCAGCAAGATTTTTCCTCCGCAGAAACAGGTACTGAAAGATATCTACCTTTCCTTTTATTACGGCGCCAAAATCGGCATCCTCGGTTTAAACGGTTCCGGAAAATCCACCCTGCTGAAGATCATCGCCGGCGTCGAGAAATCCTTTAACGGGGAGGTGGTGTTCTCGCCCGGCTACCGGGTGGGTTTCCTGGAACAGGAGCCCCTGCTGGACAATTCCAAAACAGCCCGTGAAGTGGTCATGGAGGGTGTGCAGCCCATCGTGGAT
>CAYWHE010000014.1:0-32734 GCA_964458125.1 uncultured Flavobacteriaceae bacterium
AAAAAAATAATAAATAATGCAACCACCTGCCAGGTTTATGGCAGCCAGTTTGGAAAACGCGGCGCCAGCTTTAAAAAGGATTTTTCCTGGCGGATTTCTGATGTACTTTTCATACCCTTTTTGAGTTGATTTGTGCACGAAAATATACATGCGTTTTTTGATGGTCAGGATGTGGTTGGCAGAAGGCTTACGTTCAAACAGGGAATCTATTTTTTTACCTTTCAATAGTTACAGACACGCCGCTTTTAAAATTATCATGATATTACCTTACCTTTGTCCGGAAATAAAATCCCATGGCTGAAGATGGCGGCAAAATAGCGCAGAAAACCGTTCGGTCCTCGTATGTTTCCACGGTGGTGAGCATGACCCTGGTGCTTTTTACCCTGGGCATGCTGGGCGTTATCCTGTTGCATGCACGAAAGCTTTCCAACTATGTAAAGGAAAACCTGGAGTTGACTGTTTTTCTGAAAGGAGATGCCACCGAAGCGGAAATACTGAAAGTAACCCAGTTGCTGGGACGGAATGAATCGGTCAAATCCTCCCATTACGTCACCCAGGAGGTGGCCGCTGAAAAGCTGAAAAATGAACTGGGCGAAGATTTTGTGAAATTCCTCGGCTATAATCCGCTTTTGCCTTCCATTGATGTGCGGTTAAAAGCCGAATTTGCCGACAGCCTTCACATCGAACAGTTGAAAAAGGCGTTGGTGGCCGAACGTTCCGTGAAGGAGGTGGCCTTCCAGCAGTCGCTGGTGCAACAGGTGAACCGGAACCTCGGTATTATCGGCATGGTTATTCTGGGATTCAGCGGACTATTATTCGTCATTTCCCTGGCCCTGATCAACAACACCATCAGGCTTTCCCTGTACGCCCGGCGCATGCTGATCCGGAGCATGCAACTGGTGGGCGCCACGAGGGGGTTCATCCGCAGACCCTTCCTGATCAAAGGCGTGGCCAACGGATTGTACGGTGCCGTCATCGCGAACATCATGCTGGTTGGTTTGCTCTATTTTGCGCAGACCCGTATCCCCGAACTGTTTAACCTGCAGGACCTGGAACTGATGCTCACCCT
This sequence comes from uncultured Flavobacteriaceae bacterium, assembly GCA_964458125.1. Taxonomy (GTDB): domain Bacteria; phylum Bacteroidota; class Bacteroidia; order AKYH767-A; family OLB10; genus CAYWHE01. Next base: position 1,070 of record CAYWHE010000014.1, read on the forward strand.
GCTGGGTTCCGTCATTGTGCTGGGCGTGCTTATTTCCGTTGCCAGCACCTATTTCGCCGTGAATAAATACCTGTACAGAAAAGCCGAGGACCTGTACTGAGGGTTTTCCGGGAGGACTTTCAGCCGGCAGTCACCGGTCCACATTTTACATGCCGGGACATGGGGCATCCTTGGTGGTAATACCCAAATCACTATATTTGCCGGCGTTAACTTTATCCCGTAATCCAACCGGAACATGAGCAAGACCAAAAATCCCCAGGAAGGGGCAGCCCGGCAACCGGCCAAAACCATAATCACCGCTACTCCTGCGGCTTCCAAAACCGTTTCGGCACCTAAACCGGAAATAGATTTTGCTTTTGGCAGGATTAATTACATCATGATGCTGGCCGGCATGGGATTTATCATACTCGGTTTTATCCTGATGTCCGGCGGCCGCTCTTCCGATCCATCGGTTTTTAATCCGGAGATATTTAATTTTCAAAGGATTACACTGGCACCCATCCTCGTCATCGCCGGTTTTGTCATCGAAGTGTTCGCCATCGTAAAAAAAGCCAAAGACTGAGCCGGGTAAACATGCACAGGTTTTCTGCTTTGTAAGCCTCCTGTTATCACCATGGATCCTGCTCATTTTTAACCAAACATTTCAAGTCATGTCTTACCTGCAGGCCATCATTCTTGCCATTATCGAAGGGATCACCGAATTCCTGCCGGTATCGTCCACCGGTCATATGATTATCGGCTCGTCGGTGATGGGCATTGCCCAGGAGGAGTTCACCAAAACCTTTACCGTAGCCATCCAGTTTGGCGCCATCCTTTCCGTTATCGTGCTGTACTGGAAACGGTTTTTTCAACGGCTCGACTTCTATTATAAACTATTCGTGGCCTTCATCCCGGCAGCGGTTTTCGGAAAACTACTGGATGATTACATCGATGCCATGCTTGGAAATGTGCTCGTGGTGGGATATTCCCTTTTTGCCGGAGGGATCATCCTCATCCTGATCGACCTTTATTTCTTCCAGGACAGGAACAGGGAAGACAATGAAATTACCTATCCCAAAGCCTTAAAAATAGGAATGTTCCAGGTTATCGCCATGATTCCGGGGGTTTCCCGGTCAGCGGCCACCATCATTGGAGGGCTTTCCCAGAAACTGGACCGGAAGACGGCAGCTGAATTCTCCTTTTTCCTGGCCGTTCCTACCATGTTTGCGGCAACGGTTTACAAGGTTTATAAACTCTACAAATCGGGCGGAGGCTTTCAGACCGAACAACTGGGCATCCTGGCTGTTGGCAACATCGTCGCATTTATCGTGGCCATGATAGCCATTAAATCCTTTATCACCTACCTGACCAAACACGGTTTTAAGATATTCGGATTTTACCGGATCGCCATTGGACTTACGATCATGATTTTGCATTTCCTGGGCATTGAATTATCCATGGTCTGATGCCCGAAAATGAATATGAGCTGGGTAAGGTGTTGCTTTTCGACAAGCCGTTCCGCTGGACTTCCTTTGATGTGGTGCGGAGGGTGAGGTATGTGATCCGTGCTAAAAAAGTCGGGCATGCAGGCACCCTTGATCCGTTGGCCACAGGTTTGCTGATTCTCTGTACGGGCCGGCTGACCAAACAAATCGACCGGTACCAGGCACAGGAAAAGGAATATACCGGCACCCTGTATCTCGGAGCAACCACGCCGTCTTTCGACCTGGAAACAGCTATTGATGAGACGTTTGACATCCATGCAATCACCGGACAGCAGATCCTGGAAACCGCAGCACAATTCACCGGTGAAATCATGCAACGCCCTCCCTTGCACTCGGCTGTCAACATGGCCGGTGAACGGGCGTATGAGAAGGCAAGACGGGGAGAAAGCCATGAGGTGCCCGAAAAAAAAGTGCTGATCACCACCTTCGAAATCACCGGCATCCGGTTGCCGTCTATTGACTTCCGGGTGGTCTGCAGCAAAGGAACCTACATCCGCTCCCTGGTCCGTGATTATGGAAAGGCGCTGGACAGCGGTGCCCATCTCACCGCACTTTGCCGCACCCGCATCGGTGATTTTCGTTTATCGGAAGCGTTACAGGTGGAGGAATTCCTGGATTCTTTTCCCCGGAAATAGGAAGGAATGCTCTTTTCCTTTCCGGAAACGGGCGTTTGGACAGATGGTCTGAAGTTCCGAACGAAAAACTCCGGTCACCAGTCAGGTGTCAGTCGCACCGGGGGCGGCGTATCGCTATTTTAAAATTTTATCATCCACACCGGTCCCAGGAGTCCATGGGTTGCTTTTGACCGGTTTTTGCCTGACCCTCCGGATATGATAAATGATTACGGGCAACCCGATGGCTGTGGGCCCCAGCCAGGTGAGCAGGGCGGGTAAAAAACTGATGTTCACCACCAGGAAGGCCGTCCAGGTAGCAATATAACCGCCTATCATACCTCCAATATGCGATTGAAGCCAATGGTTTTTATCCTTCGGCTTACGGAAATACGTGCTCAGATTCTGCAGCACGAATTGCATGCCGATCAGGCCAAAAACCAGGGCAATGATGCCAACCGGCTGCGAATCATGCAACAGCTTATAAAGGCCCCAGGCCAGCAGGGCCGTATTGAAGGTCCCTGCCAGGCCGGCGATGGTCCAGTCGATAAGAGCAGGCCGTTGTTGCCGGTGCAGCTTTTTCAGGGACAGGGCACGGTAACCGCTGCAAACCATGTGATAGGAAAAGAAACCCACCATTAGTAAGAAGGGCAGGTTTTTAGCTAAGGAAACAATTACAGCCGTGACAAACACCCCGCTCATGCCGTAGAAATAAATTTTTCCGGCCCGCCTGTGCGCAGGTTTGCCTTTGGCAGAGCCCATGGCCAATCCTCCGGCAATCAGGGCTGTGAACCCGGAAAGGGCATGGAGATAAATAGTCAAACGGAGCAGGAGTTCCATGATTTTTTTTCCGGCAAAAGTAAACGGCCAGCCAGGTTTGTCAACCGGAAAGGGACTTGCGGCAGGCTTTTGGGACGAGCTGCAACGCACTGGTATGAACGGAAGCCGGGCCGGGGGCAATGGCAGAACGATTGGGTACAGGAAAACACCTGAACCGGATCAATTCCGGGAAAATTTTAATAAGCCAATAGTTCTCCCAATTGCGCTTTGACCTTTTCGGCGTTTGGAATCATGGTGAATTCAAGAATGGAGTTCAGGGGGATGGCGGGCATATTTTCACTTCCGTAAACCCGCACAGGGGCGTCGAGGTATGGAAAGCAATTTTCCTGTATTCTGCCGGCCAACGCCTGGGCAAAGGAATTTCCCACCGGTTCTTCGGTCAGCACCAGGCACTTGTTATGCTTTTTCACCGATTCAAAAACGGCCTGTTCATCCAGGGGATACAGGGTGCGCAAATCAATAATTTCAATTTGCCCCGGAAAATGTCTGGAGGCATTTTTGGCCCAGTACACGCCCATGCCGTAGGTGATCACGGTCAGCGTATGGCCCTCCCTGGTTTCTTGTTCACCGGCAGCCTGCACCAGCCGGGATTTGCCGAACGGGATAATATAGTCCTCGTCAGGTTCAATGGTTTTGGCTTCTTCGGTTCCTTTAATTTTAGACCAGTACAATCCCTTATGTTCAAAAATCACCACGGGATTCGGATCGTAATAGGCGGCTTTCATCAATCCTTTTAAATCCGCGCCTGTGCTGGGATAGGCCACCTTGATACCGCGGATGTTGGTAACCACGCTTTCCACGCTGGAGGAGTGGTAAGGTCCGCCGCTTCCGTAGGCTCCGATGGGAACGCGGATGATGCAACTCACCGGCCATTTGCCGTTGGTCAGGTAAGAGGAGCGGCTCACTTCGGTAAACAACTGGTTGAGGCCGGGCCAGATATAATCGGCAAACTGCACTTCCACGATGGGTTTGCATCCCACAGCGGAAAGCCCCGTGGTGCTGCCAATGATAAAGGCCTCCTGTATGGGCGTGTTGAATACCCTGTCGTCACCAAATATTTTGGCGAGTGTGGCGGCTTCCCGGAAAACGCCTCCAAGACGGGCGCCCACATCCTGCCCGTAAAAAAGACATTCCGGGTGACGGGCCAGCAATTCCTTCACGGCAAAGAGAGCGCAATCCACCATAACAGTGGGTTCCTTGCCCGCCGGCTCGCGGATTCCCTTTTCTTCCGTCACGCTGGTTGGCGCCAGGTCGAAGGTGAACAAATCCTCCGGACGAGGATCTTCGGCTTTCAGGGCCTTTTCAAAATCCGAACGCACCAGGCCCCAGGTTTCTTTTTCTATGCGGCTGAGATGCGATTCCTCCATTCCCCGCGCCAGCAATTGTTTCCGGAATTTAGGCAAGGGATCCCGCTGCTGGTGTTCCTCCAGGTCGGGCCGGTACCATTCCCGCCTGACACCGGAAGTATGATGGCCGAGCAAAGGCACTTTGGCATGTATGAGGAAGGGCCTGCGTTCCGTCCGGACCAGTTCAATCACTTCCTTCATGGTGGCATAGCTCTCGAAAAAATCGGTGCCGTCAATGGTTCTGACTTCCAGTCCCTTGAACCCGGCGGCATATTGGGTGGCGTCCGACACCCTGAATTCGGAGGCATGAGCTGAAATGTCCCATTCATTATCCTGTACCAGATAGATAATCGGGAATTTTTTCAGCACGGCCATCTGAAATGCTTCGGACACTTCACCTTCGGTGATGGAGGCATCCCCGAGGGAACAAATGACCAGGGGCTTGTCATCGCCCTGATGGTAAGAGATACCCTGCTTTTCACGGTATTGTATTCCCATGGCCACGCCTGTTGCCGGGATGGCCTGCATGCCGGTGGCGGATGACTGATGGGGAATTTTTGGCATGTCATCCCGCCGCAGCGCTGGGTGACAATAATAGGTGCGACCGCCTGAAAAAGGATCGTCCCGCTTGGCCAGCAACTGGAGCATCAGCTCATAGGGCTGCAGGCCGATGCCGAGCAGGGTGCTGTCGTCACGGTAATAGGCAAAAAGAAAATCCTGGGATTTGAGCTGAAGTCCGGCGGCCAGCTGAATGGCTTCATGGCCGCGGGAAGCTGCATGTACGTATTTGGAAGTGATGGCCGACTTTTCCTCGTATAAATCGCTCATGTGCCGGGCCGTGGTCATCAGTGTCCAGGCTTTCAGGAGCGTACTTTCCGGCAGCAGGGGTGAGTTTTTTTTCTGGGTCGTTTCCATAAGCATGATGCAAAGTAATTCCTTTTTGTCATGATAACCAAGATTTGAGCGAATTGATCAAATGGCCGTCAACCAGGCAAAACAAACCCCGGATACCTGTTCCACCCCTTTCAGCATGTTAAAAAAAACAGGGGGCCGGTGACCAAAGCTATTTGCATATTAAAAACAGGTTTCTAATTTTGAAGGCTTAAACAAACCCTTATGAAGAAAAAGCTAACCGCCATTATCCTGTCTGCTTTTTTACCTGTTATTTCCTGTGCCGGCGGATTCCAGATCAACACGCAGGGACAGAAGGCCAATTCCATGGCCGGTGTGGCCACAGGCCTGGGGACGGATGCTTCTTCTGTTTTTTTTAATCCCGGGGCCCTTTCCCTTCAGGAAAAAAGCAACATCATGCTGGGCATCAATTACATCAGTCCGCGGGCATCCTACCTGAGCCCGTATAACGGTAATGTGGATGCCCAAAAGCAGCATTTCACGCCTTTTTACTTATATGGGTTTTATAAGATCAAAAAATTTTCCGTTGGTCTTGGCGTCAATAATCCTTATGGTTTGGGAACGGACTGGGGAAATGACTGGGAAGGAAAATACATCATTCAGAAAATCAACCTGACTACCTATTACATTCAGCCCACGGTTGCCTACAGGATCACCGATAAAATCGGCATAGGCGCCGGTTTTGTTTATACGACAGGAAGTGCATTGGTTAAAAAGGCCGTGCCCGTAACCGGCAATACTACCTCCTGGGGAGAGGTTGAACTGAAAGGCACGGGGCATGGCTTCGGGTTTAATGCCGGTGTGTTTGTCAGATTTGATGAAAAGGCCACCGTCGGATTGAATTACCGCTCAAAGGTCAAAATGAAACTGAAGGATGGTGATGCAAGCTTTTCAGATATTCCTGCCTCCCTGGCTTTCCAGTTCCCGGCATCGACCACGTTTAATTCCAGTCTGAATCTCCCTTCCACTCTTTCCCTGGGCATCGCTTATAATTTTACGGAGAAACTGAACATTGCCTTTGACCTGAACCTGACAGGCTGGGCCGTATACGATTCCCTCAATTTCGAATTCCCGGACTATGAATCGCTGGATTCGAGAAGTGAGCGTAATTATAAGAATGCCGTTGCCGCCAGGCTTGGAGCCCGGTATAAGGTGACGCCCAAACTGGACGTGCGTGCAGGTATTGCCTTCGATCAGTCACCCGTGCGGGATGGCTATTTAAGCCCGGAGTTGCCGGATGCCAACAAATCCGTTTTATCCTTTGGCGCCGGCTACCGCATCACGGAGAAATTCAGCGCAGACCTGGCCTTCATGTTTGAAAATTTGTCGGAAAGAAGCGACACCAATAAGGAAACCGGGTTTTCCGGCAAATACAAAACCAATGTAACGATAGTGGGTCTAGGCCTCAATTATCAATTTTAAAATCCAAAACAGGAAGAACCATGACAAAGCGCCTCCACCAACTGCCCGGAATCCTTCTGATAATGGCAGTTTCGGCCTGCAAGCCGTCGTTTGATAATCCCAAATACGACCACGGCACGGCGGATTTCACGAGTTACGTGGCCCTCGGAAATTCGCTTACGGCCGGTTATGCCGACATGGCTTTGTATGTGGAAGGTCAGCGAAACAGTTACCCGGCCATACTGGCCAAACAATTTGTACTGGTCGGAAATAATGGCGTTTTTAAAATTCCACTGATTGATGCGCTCAATGCCGTCCGGGGAGTTACGCCGGCCCCCACGATGAGTGACCCTATGAATACATCCTGCAAATTGGTTCTTGGTTATGCCACGGGATGTGACAGCGTAACCTCACTCGCACCTGTTTCCTATGCGCCTGACCAGGCTGCGAATGTGTCTTTCTTAAACAGCATTAAGGCAGACGGGCCTTTCAACAATACAGGAGTGCCCGGGATCAAGTCCTTTCACCTGGATGATCCGGAAGTCGGCCACCTCATCCTGACCGGTTCCAATCCCAGGTTCAACCCGTATTATTACCGCTTTGCCAGTTCACCCGGATTTTCTACGGTACTGGGCGATGCGTTGAGTTCCAATCCCACCTTCTTTACGCTATGGCTGGGCAACAACGATGTGCTGGGTTTTGCGATAGCCGGTGGTGCATACGATGCCATCACACCGGTAGACACCTTTAATTTATACCTGACCAATGCCGTTGAAAAGCTGACCACAAACGGAGCAAAGGGTGCCATTGCCAATATTCCGGAAATTACCGACATTCCTTTTTTTACAACTGTTCCTTACAATGGTTTAACGCTCACCAGCCAGTCCCAGGTCGATGCCCTCAATACGGCCTATGCTCCATTGGGCATTACCTTTAAACTGGGCGCCAACCCGTTTATCGTTGCTGATGCAGCGGCCCCCGGCGGGAAACGTCAAATCAAGGAAGGCGAACTGATTTGCCTGACTATTCCCCAGGATGACCTGAAATGTGCAGGATTGGGAAGCACCACGGCCATTCCAAATGAGTATTGGCTGAGCGCAACAGAAGTGGGACAGGTTAAAGCTGCAACGGCGGGCTACAACGCCACCCTGAAATCGCTGGCCGAAGCACATGGCCTGGCACTGGTTGATTTCAATGCATACTTTAAAACCTTTTTCAGCGGTATCACCTTTAACGGGGTGGACTACGGTCCGGAATTCGTTTCCGGCGGCGCTTTTTCGCTGGACGGCATTCACCCGAACCAAAGAGGCGCTGCCCTGATAGCCAACCAGTACATACAGGCCATCAACGACAAATTCGGGTCTTCCATCCCCGAGGTGGATGTCAACCGTTTCCCGGGCATCGTATTTCCCTGAACTTACCGAGCCCCTGGCGGCACGGGAAGCAGGAGGCTGATCCGCGCCTTTCCTGATTGCTGATTGAGATGAATCCCCTGATGAGCCATCCCGCAAAAAATATCCTGCTGATCGATACCATCCACCCGGTTTTCAGCAGCATGGTCGGTGAAAATGGGTTTACCGTTACCGACGGCTCAGCCTGGCCGGAGGAAAAAATCATGGAGAACCTTTCAGCGTATAACGGTATTGTTATCAGGAGCCGGTTCAGGCTCGGCAAAGAATTTTTGGACCATGCCGGCAACCTGGTATTCATCGCCCGTGCCGGTGCCGGCATGGAAAATATCGATGTGACCCGGGCCCGGGCCGCGGGTATTGCCTGTCTGCATGCTCCTGAAGGAAACCGGGATGCCGTGGGGGAACATGCCGTCGGCATGCTGCTCTCCCTCTTTAATCATTTAAACCGTGCGGATACTGAAGTCCGTCTTGGAAAATGGAGAAGGGAGGAAAACAGGGGTTTGGAACTGAAAGGAAAGGTCATTGGTGTCATCGGTTATGGAAACATGGGGACCTCATTCGTTCAGAAACTGGCCGGGTTTGAAACGAGGGTGCTGATCTTTGACAAATATAAGCCGGTACAGCCGGGAGCCTACTACCGGGCCGCCACCATGGAAGAAATTTACCGGGAGTCCGATGTGGTCAGCCTGCACGTACCGCTGACCGATGAGACCCATTACCTGCTGAACGAAGAGAGCCTGGGACGTTTTCACCGTGACATTTTTGTCGTCAATACGTCCCGGGGTAAAAACGTGGATACCGCTGCCCTCGTCAACGGTTTGAAATCCGGAAAGGTGAGGGGGGCCGCGCTGGATGTCCTGGAATACGAAAACCTGTCGTTCGAAAACCTGGATGCAGCCGCCCTGCCGGCGCCGTTTCAGTACCTGGTGCAAAGTGAGCAGGTGATACTCAGTCCGCACATTGCCGGCTGGACGCAGGAATCCAATATCCGCATCGCCACGGTACTGGCAGAAAAAATACTTGCCCTGTATGTAATGAAAAATAAACCGGTAAAGTAACAGTCTATGATATACGAATTTAACGGGTACATCCCCGTGGTGCACCCGACAGCTTTTGTTCATCCCCAGGCAACCGTGACGGGCAACGTGGTGATTGGCCGGGATGTCTATGTCGGTCCGGGCGCTGCCCTGCGGGGCGACTGGGGAGGAATCAACATCGCCGACGGATGCAATATACAGGAGAACTGTACGGTCCATATGTTTCCCGGAGTAACCGTACAATTATACGAAGCGGCACATATCGGGCATGGCGCAGTGATCCATGGCGCCACCATTGGGCGTAACGTGCTGGTGGGCATGAATGCCGTCATCATGGATAACGTGGTGATTGGCGACAACTGCATCATCGGGGCGCTGACCTTTGTGCCGGCTGATATGCAGATTCCGGAGCGGAAACTGGTGGTGGGAAATCCGGGAAGGATTATCAAGGATGTGAGTGATGATATGATCACATGGAAAACGAAGGGAACAAGACTTTACCAGTCCCTGCCTGCGGAATTGTATGCAAACCTGAAGGCCTGTGAACCCCTTCGCGAAATGCCGCCCGTCCGCCCGAAGCAGCAGGACATTTATAAAACATGGAAAGAGGAAAGGAAGACCTGACCCGCGGCAGGCAGTTGCAGGACGGACGCTTATTGCTATTTTTCCGGATGAAATAATAAGTAAATTTACCCCCGCATTTCATATCATGAATAAACCGGTTATCATCACTGTAAAGAATCTTTTCAAGAAATACGATGCCCTGGAGGCTGTCAAGGGGATCAGTTTTGAGGTGTTTGAGGGTGAGATATTCGGTTTGCTTGGCCCGAACGGTGCAGGTAAAACCACCACCCTGGAGATCATGGAAACACTCCGGAAAAAGACCAGCGGAGAGGTAATGATTGACGGGAAGAATGTGGATCAGGATGCGAATGGAATCAAGCAGATCATCGGGGTGCAGCTGCAGGCGGCAGGTTATTATCCCAGCCTTACCCTGCTGGAACTGATCGACCTTTTTTCAGGGTTGTACAACATACCCGTTGACCATCAGAAATTATTGACGATGGTGGGCCTAGAAGACAAAGCCCGATCCAAATACAAGGAATTGAGCGGAGGACAGAAGCAACGGTTTTCCATCGCAACCACCCTCATCAACCAACCCAAAATTGTATTTCTCGATGAACCTACCACCGGTCTGGATCCCCAGGCCAGGCGCAACCTCTGGGACCTCATCCGGCAGGTGCGCGACAAGGGCGCAACGGTGGTCATCACCACCCATTACATGGATGAAGCGGAAAGCTTATGCGACCGCGTGGCTGTGGTGGAAAGCGGAAAGATCATTGCACTCGATTCGCCTGATAATCTGATTGATCAGCTCATCGCTTCGGGTTTTGACCGGAAAAAGGAAGTGAAAAAAGCCAACCTGGAAGATGTGTTTCTCAGCCTGACGGGACATGAATGGAAGGATGAATAACAGGGATTGCAGCAAGTAATGGTCTGGCTTGCTAAAATGAGAAAAGGGAAGGATTTTTTATTGCCAGGAGTACAACGAACGATACAGGAAAGGTAAGATATGTCAAATCAGTACAGTCAGTTCAGGGCCATGATGGCGGTTAGCCGCGCCAGTTTCAGGTCGATCACGCGTAGTCCTTCGGCCGTGGTATTTACGCTGGCCTTCCCGATGATCTTCATTTTGGTATTTGGTTTTCTTTCGGGAGGCGGCCTGCGTCTCGATATCGGGGTAAAAAAGGACTGCGACCGGTTTAACCCGGTTTACCAGCAGTTGCAGCATATTCCAATCCTCCGCCTGGTGGAAGACAAAAGCGATACGGACCTGGCAAGGGATCTGTCCCGGGGGCGCCTGGATGCCATTATTTCGGTTCGTCCCAACCTGCACGATACGGGCGCTTCACTCTTCATTATCGACATGCAGACAACGGCAGCCACCCGCGACCAGGGCAGCATGCTGAAGATGGTCATGGATAACATCATCACCAAAATGAACCTGCAGGAAGCCAACCTGAAGACTACCGTGGCCGACATCAGGCAGACTGAAATCGTTGCCAGGGAATACAAACGGATTGATTTCATTCTCCCCGGTCAACTTGGCTTTTCACTGCTCAGCACGGGGGTATTCGGAACGGCCTTCGTGTTTTTCAACCTGAGGCAGACACTCGTGATCAAGCGGTTTTTCGCCACGCCCATCCGCAAACCCTTCATTGTTTTGGGGGAAGCCATCAGCCGCATGACCTTTGCCCTGCTCGGGGCCTGCGTGATCATCGGCATCGGTTACTTTGCCTTCGGCTTCACACTGGTGCATGGTCTCATGACTGTGCTGCTGATGCTTTTACTGGCGGCCATCGGGTTGATTATCTTCATGGGCTTCGGGTTCATCATCTCCGGCCTGGCCAAAAGCGAGAGCACCATTCCCCCGTTTGCCAACATGATCACCTTGCCCCAGTTCCTCTTATCCGGTACGTTTTTCAGCATCGAGGCCTTTCCATCCTGGCTGCAGCCCGTATGCAGGCTGCTTCCGCTTACCTACCTCAACGACGCCATGCGCAAGGTGGCCTTTGAGGGCGTTGGTCTTTTTGATATAGGGCAACAGTTACTGATGCTGATGATCTGGGGCATACTGGTGTATACGATAGCCTTCCGGACGTTCAGGTGGGAGTGAGATTTCCGGATTTAAAGGAAAATCAACGGTCGCTTTAACCTGCATCACACGGCCAGTTCCAAAGGCAGTTTTACCACCACCTTCATCCCATGTGCCAGGTCTATCAGTTCGACACCGGCATTGCATTTCTTGATCCTGTTCAGGATATCAATTCTAGCTTTTGTAATTTTCATGCCCAGGGATTTTTTCCCTTTTGTTTCAACCTTCATGGCGGTGGATTGCGCACGTCCGATACCATCATCCTCTACAATACAAGTTAACATATCGCCTTCTGAGGAAAGAAAAATATTAATTTTACCCCTGCCTTCCTTATTGGAAATCCCGTGCCAGATGGCATTTTCAACGAAAGGCTGAAGGATGAGCGGTGGAATCAGGGTGTTCCCCCGGTCAATAGCATCATCCACCTTAATTTCATAGGTGAATTTCCCATCCATGCGCAGGGCTTCGAGTTGCATATACAGTTCCAACGCCTTTAAATCATCCTCCAGAGGCACCTCTTTGAATTCAGAGTTTTCCAAAATCAGGCGCATCACTCTGGAAAATTTACCCAGGTAAATTCCGGCCGCTTCGGTCTCTTTTTTCTCCATGAACCGGTAAATGGAGTTGAGGGAGTTAAAAATGAAATGCGGGTTCATCTGGGCCCGAAGGGCTTTCATTTCCACTTCGGAAACTTCACTTTTAAAAGTGGCATCTCGTTTGCGTTTATAAAAAAGAAAGCTGAATACAGAAGAGAGGATCAACACGCCTGTGCCGCCTGCAATGGAATTGCGGATGATTTTTTGTTTGCTGATTTCAGCCTGGGCCAGCATCCTGTCTTTTTCCTTTTCAACTTTCAGCAGGGTAATTTCATGATCCTTTTTTTCGGTTTCATATTTTGTTGTCATTTCCGCCAGCTGAAGGCTTACTTCTTTATTCAGGATGCTGTCCTTAAGTGCTACCGCTCTTTTAAAGTAACCCAGGGCTTTTCCCGGTTGCCTGGCATGTTCGTATACGGAGGCAAAGGTAAACAGGACATCAGCCTTTAAATCAGGGGATTTTAATTCGTCACTGATGACCGAAGCGGAGTCCAGGTATAAATGGGCAAGGGATGTATTGTTCAGTTGTTCGCCATACAGGCCGGCAATTTGCATGTACAGGGATGATATGACCTCCTGCTGGCCGATCTGCTGCTGAAGACTAAGACTTCTTTTATAGGTTTCCAGGGCCTCCAGGTATCTGCCTGTCGATTTCATGCTGTTGGCTATATTGCCCAGACATAGCGACATGCTGGCCGAATCCCCGATGATCTGAAAGAGGGTATATGCCGCCTGGTTATCTGCTATGGCTTTGTTGTCGTTTTTCAGGTTATGATGCACCGTGCCGGTATTCAGCAAAACAGAGGCTTCCCCGCTTTCATTTCCGGCGAGCCGGTAATTTTTCAGGGCATGGTTGAAGAATGACAGGGCATATGCATAATTTTTCATTTCCAGGTAAATGTTGCCGATATTATTATAGGAATTTGCCGTCTGGTACAAATCCTGTCGGGCTTCGAAATAGTGCAGGGCTTTCAACTGGAAAGCAAGCGCCCTGGCATAATCGCCCATGGCCCGGTAGCAGGAGCCCAATGCGATTTGCTTGGTGGCGATGCTTGCGGAATCTTTCATGGATGCTGCCACCCGTATGGCTTCCAGGTAATGCTTAACAGCCTTGTCGTAGTCGCCTTTTTCTTTCCAGATCATGCCAATGTTGCCGTAGGCCATGGATTCCAGTCGTTTGTTACCTGTTCCGGCAGCCAGGTTCATGGCCCTGGTATAGGACAGCAATGCAGAGTCGAGATCGGTTAAGTACAGATAAACATTTCCTTCAAAAATACTGGCGCTGGCAATTTTATCCAGGTAAAAAGTCCGAAGCGTATCTTCCTTTCCGAGCACCCCGAGAATTTTTTCCGAATGCTGCTTCGATTTTTTTACATAGGCTAAAGCCTCCCGGTAATCACCCATATTGGTATAATGACCAGCCAGGACATTATACAAACGTACCCGTTGTGTATCAGGTGGATTGTGACGGAGGATGTTTTCCAGGGAATCAATGGCGGCCGTTTGTGCAACTGGCCGGAATGCTTGCATCAACAGTATAAACAGGAGGTAAACTGGTTTCATGTCAGGAAGGATTATAAAATGGAACACATGTTGAGAAATGCTCAATCAAAAGTAATCATTTCCATTCAACCGATGCCCTTAACCGGGGTCCATGAGCGACTCTGAATGACGGCCGTACACGTATGGTTTTGGCTGGAAGGGGATGCGCTGCCATGGGAGAAAAAAGCAACGCAGAGACCGGTCACTACCGGACTCTGCGTTGCTGGTTGGTCTGAAATTGTTGGCTGAAAAGAGAAAGGACAAATGAAATTAATAAATTTACTCTTTTATGATCTTTTCAAAAATCTCATGATCTGAAGTCTTCATCCTTAAAAGATAAACGCCATTAACAAGCATTGCCAGGTTTGCATGAAATTCATTTTGTCCTTCATTCAGGGTGACTTGCTCTACCATCACTTCTCTTCCGGTTACATCAGTAATGATTATATAACCGGCCTGATTTCCGGATGAGGTGAACCTGAGCGTGACTTTCCCGTCCGTTGGGTTTGGAAACACTTCTGTATCATCGCCTTCCATACCTGACCTGCAATTCACGGTGATAAGGGTTCCATTCGATGTTTTTGAACAACCGTTTGTTTTGGTGACGACCACCTTGTATGTCCCTGCTGTTTTGGCTTTATAGCTTATTAATGTGGCGCCTGATATATTGGCTGAATTTTTCTTCCACTGGTAGGTAAACCCGCTTCCGCTGTTTGCAAGCAGTTCCACGCTGTCACCCGCACAGAATGTGGTGGCGCTCTGCGGTGTGATGGTTGACGCAGGAAGGGCATTCACGGTCACCACAATACCTGAGGATGTTTTGCTGCATCCTTTAGCATTGGTCACCTTTACCTTGTATGTGCCGCTCGAATTGGGAATGTAACTGATGGCGGTGGCGCCTGAGAGGGTGGTGGAACCTTTTTTCCATTTGTAGGTTAGGCCTGCACCGGAATTAGCGGTAAGCGTAAGCGGGTTGGTTCCCGAACAAAAAGTTACAGGGCCTGTCGGGGTAATGGTGGCGGAGGGCAGGGAATAAACCGTTACTGATTTGGGCGCTGATGCCTTGGTGCATCCCCCGGTTCCGGTAACAGTTACAGTATATGAACCTGCAGCGTTCACAGAAATGGATTGCGTGGAGGCGCCGGTGCTCCAGCTGTACACAATGCCCGTTGATGAAGTTAATGTAGCCGAAGAGCCGCTGCAGAATGCCACCGTGCCTCCCGGGGTAATGCTGGCAACCGGATCCGGATACTGATTGGTAACGATGACTGATTTGGTGGCTGTACAACCCAAGGCATCTGTTACGGTAGCAGAATAGGTTCCAACACCAAGTCCGCTGATGTTTGCCGTGGATGCTCCATTGCTCCAGGTGTACGAGGTATAAGGAGTATATCCATTGGTAACACTTAAACTGACTCCGCCATTGAGGCTGTAGGTACAGGTTGGTTGAGTGGTAGCGGTTCCCAGGGTCATGCGATTGTCATAACCAGCAAAGTAGTTATTCCAGTTTTGATTGTATAAATATCCTCCAACCAGGATATCGGTACAGGTGGGAAGCACAGCATAAGCATTATTACCGTATATGTTGGCGTTTTTAATGGGATGAAAATCGGTGGCCAATCCTGTTGATGTATCCAGTGCGGTTACGATATCAAATATGCTGCTACCGCCAATGGTATCGTTAAACTGCCCGCCTGCATATAATTTATGGCCTGCCAGCTCAAGAGAATAAACATAATTGTTCCCGGCCGGGCTTGGATTCCAGGCGCGTAATGCATGATTGGACAGGTTATAGGACGCCAGACCCGACCTGCTATTTGATGATATCTGGCTGAAGGATCCTCCCAGGTAAAGATGACCGGCATAGCCCGTAATGGCATTTACGTAACTGTTTGGAGAAGGATTAAAGGACTGAACCGTATTCGTTGCTGATATGGAACCTGCAAATTGCCTTGAACTGGTTTTTAACATGGTAAACGTGCCGCCGAGGTAGATATTAGTTCCGTTCAGCCACAAATCATAAATTGCTCCGTTGGCCTGGGGATTCCAGGTTCCTAAACTTCCGGCAGTATTGAAGGAAGCACCACAACCTCTGTTGCTTGCACCGATTTGGGTGAACGATCCAACGGCATAAAGGGTGGTGCCGTCATTTTTTATTTTATTCACTTGACCATTTGCAACTGGTGCCCATGTATGCAAAGCGCCTGAGGTCTTATTAAATGCTGCAAGATAACTTCTGTTGGTATCGTTTGCAGTTGTGAAACTACCTCCTGCATAAATGTTATTTCCCAATATACTAAGTCCGTTTACCATTCCGTTTGTTTTTGCATTAAAACCTTCGTTTACCTGGCCTGTACCATCATCCAGGGCCAGGAGGTTCGGGTGATTTCTATAATCAAAATAAGTAAAATCGCCCACCGGAATTATACGGGTGGTATCTCCGGCAAGACGATAGACCCTGCCGTTGGGTTTTGGCAACCAGCCAGTAAGCGTATTGCCGAGCGTATCAACAGAAACAAGATTGGAAGATGCGTAATTTGTGAATAATCCTCCCAGGTAAACGTTATTTCCGATTTGCATGGCCTGGTCAATTTGCCCTCCGGTAACGGAAGAATCGGGATTGAAGGCTGTTAGGGCGGAGGAAGTTTCATCAATGGCAAATACATGGTTGCGGGCAATGGAATTAACGGTGGTAAATAAGCCAGCTACATAAATTTTATTTCCATTGGACGTAATGCCGCTAATCCAGCTATCGCAATCCATAGCAAGGTTATTGATTTTACCTGTACCGATATCCATGGCCGCAAAATAGCCACGGTTTTTACTGTTTAAAATGGTAAAACCTCCTCCCATTATCAGATTTGAATTGTCATAACCAAAGCACGAAAGAAAGCCCGTGTTTGTATTCAGATTCGGGTTCCAGTTGGTGGGTGCTCCGGTACTGGTGCTGAATGCCGCTGCATAGTTTCTTGCAGAATCTCCGTTGGTTGCAGTTGTGTAGCTTCCTTGTGTGAAAATGGTACCGCCTGCAATTTTTAATGAATAAACAAATCCATTCAAACCTGCATCAAAGCCGAGTAAATTTCCTGATGCGCTGTCTATGGCGCATAGGCCGGTGCGGGGCGTTGACTGCACATTGGAAAAGTCTCCTCCGAGGAATATTTTTGATCCAAGCTTTTCCATTGCAGAAACAGGTGCATCCGGTGCAGGATTCCAAGTGTCGGCGGCAATACTGCTGATATTAATACGGCATGCATATGGTCTTGCCTGGTATTTGGAATGAGAGAAGTATCCGCCCAATAGCACATCGGTGCTGACTGACTTAAGTGCAAGTACCGTGCTGTTTGGATTTGGGTCCCAACTTTGCAGAGCACCCGAAATTTTGTTCACGGCTGCTGCGTAGTTTCTGGTGGTTCCGTTTATATTTGTAAACCCGCCGCCTATATACAGATTTGTTCCGTTCAGGGCTAATGAGGATACATAGGCATCGGTAATATTTGCATTCAGGGAAGTTAGGGAAGCCGAATTGGTGCTGTCCACTGCTGCAAGATACGCCCGTGGAATACCATTTACATTTCCGAAATAACCGGCCAGATAGATCAGGTTGCCATCAGCAAGCAAATCCTGAACGGCATTATCAGGCGCCGGGTTCCAGGTTAATAAAGTTCCTGAACCTGAATTAACACAGGCTGCATAAAGTCTTGTGGTGCCATTGATGGTTGAAAAGGAACCGCCCAGGTAACATTTGGTGCCCGCTGCATTGGTTATTATTTTATTTACCAGGTAACCGGCATTCGGATTCCAGTTCAGCAATTTGCCAGTAGTGGCATTAACTGCAAATGCATAATTACGTGCCACGTTGGTTCCGTTGGTATCAACCAGGGTGAAGTAACCGCCTGCATATACAGAAGTGCCTTTAAGGCAAATCGTATATACCGGGCCATAGGTTTTTGTAACAAATGAAGAAACCAATGATCCCGATGAATTAACCTTGACAAAATTGCCGGTATATGTATTATCAGCATAATTAAATGAGCCCCCGAGAAAAACACCGCCTGCACCAACTGCAATGGCATTAACAGATCCGTTCACATTGGGATTAAAAGTGCTGTCCAGGGTCCCGCCGGAAAGGATATGTGCAGCATAGGCGCGTGGAATGCCTGCCACTGCGGTAAATGAACCGCCAATATAATACCCCCCGCTGCCATCCGGTTCAATGCAGTTGATGTAGCCGTTTGTAGTGGGATAGGTTTTATCGGGAACATCAGATGCAGTGGTTGTTTTGGCAAGTCCCTGCGAATAAATTCCCACACCGTTAAAACTTCCGCCTACATATAAGTGATTGCCATCGGCGAGTAAGGTGTAACTACTTCCATTTAATGACAAGCCAAAGGATGTTTTAAGCAGGCCGGTATTTTCTGATAAACAGGCTAACCCCTGGGAATATTTTCCCCCGATGTTTGAAAATAAACCTGAGGCAAAAATCAGGCTGTCTTTAGAGGTGATGGAATAAACATAATGATCTGATCCCGGATCCCATCCCGTAACTATGCCGGTTGAAGGATCAACGGCGGCGAGATGGGTTCGGTAGGAAGTGTAATTATTAAGGTAGCTAAAGGATCCGCCCATAAACAGTTTGCCATTATGCAAATGAAGGGCATATACACCTGTATTGGGTTGTGGAGTAAAATTTGGATCTACAGCTCCGTTTGGCAGAATATGGGCGCAATAGTTAATACCTGTATTTTCAATATTGGAAAAGGATCCGCCAATATACCAGCCGCCGCTGGCATCCGGCACTACACAATGGACTGAGCCATTGGTGGCAGGAAAATTGAAATCCCGGTTCTGGCTGGTGCCGGTAAATTTTACAAGGGTTCCGGTGTTATCACCGGTCTGTGTGAATGCTCCCCCGATGTATGCGATATTTCCTTTCACCAGCAAATCATAACCCCAGCTGTTCAGATTTTCATAGTTTCGTTTGGGAAGGGCAGAGGTTTCACTGATGACGGCAAACCCATTCTCCATCTGACCTCCAGCTCGGGTAAATTCCCCTGTAATTATAATTAAGGAATCCTTGTGCTGTATACCGGTGACCCGCCCGTCGGTTCCCGGATCCCAGGGTTGCAGAACACCGGTTGTTTTATTGACGGCGGTAATATAATTTCTGGCTTGATTGTTAACGGAGGTAAAATATCCTCCGGCATAAAGTATATTACCTTTCAGGTTCAAGGAATACACCGTACTGTTGGCTGTACACTGGAAGGTGGTATCAAGTGTAAAGTCCGACTTCAGGTGTGCGAGGTTGTAATAGTTAGTTCCGTTCATGTTTGCCGTAAAGGCTCCGCCGATATACCAGCCTGTACCTCCGTCTGAAACGATGGCATAAACAGCGCTGGCAGACAAACCAGGAATATTTGAATAGGGCACTGCATTTTGAGGTGGTGAGAACTTTGCAATGCCTCTGGCGCTGTATCCCGCACCGTTAAAACTTCCGCCTAAATAAACGTTGTTGCCATCCTTAATCATAGCATTTACAGTGCCATCAGGAGTCATCCACTTGGAATTTGGTGTGTTTTGCTGGGCCAAGGCCATTGCGCAGGCAATGCCAAAAATTGTGAGAAGAATTGTTTTTTTCATGTTAATGATTTATAAAGTTGGTTTGATGATAGTGTTTATTGTGTGTTCATTCAGGAACCATGGATGCTGCTTTTGCTTATATGCACTCCCGGAATTCCTGGCCCTGCTTCCATTGCCGGTGTATGAATAGGTAGGACTCCTTTTCGTGGACATAATGAAAATCCAATCGGGAATTAGTATGCTGTCCTCAGGAATTGTTTCCTGTTGTTATTCAAACTTCGGTTTAAGTGCCAACTCCCGGTGATAAGGATAATTTTCATAGGTGTAAATCTTCGTTTGCAATCCCGTCATGTTTTTGATATCCTTTGCTGACATATTCCGGACGCCTCTTTTTAATTGTATATGAAGCGTATGTTTACGGTCAATGAAAAAACACCCCGAAACCTGATCAGCGGTATGCGTTATATCAAATAACATGCTGTACACCATCCCGGTTAGGTTACATTTTTCTCCCCTGCCGTAAAGGGCGAGAGCCGGTGGTTTCTGATCCCTGTCCAGGAAGTCACCCTGGTCCCCCAATTGGTAGCGAAGCAGATCGGGCGTGGATTCCTGAAGAGCCGTGTAAACCAGTGTATGGTTCACCAGTTCCAGCATCACGCGGCTGGAATCCCATTGATAAAGCAAAGGCGCCGGTCTTTTTTCATCCCGGCCCTGAAAATGGTAGCGGACTTTTTCCGCTGGCTCAATCATTAGTCCCAGCCCGGCTTCGGCGGTTCCATAGGCGCTTCTGAAATGGGTATTCAAAAGTTTGGCGTTTCGGCCAAACAATTTATGACATACCTGTTTTTCAAAACTCAACGGGAACCAGTATCCGCCTGAAATCACATAAATATTTCTGTCATAGCCTTTGAGCAATTTTAAAATTTCAGGGTTATCAAGCAGGTATTTGATAACATGCGACTGGGCAATCAGCAGGACATTCGTAAATTGTTTTTTGGTATAGGTTAAGGTTTGCAGGATGATGTCTTCCCTCGCTGAAGCATGGACCATGGTGAATGGTCCAGAGGATAATTTAATGCCAAGCGGGTAGGCGTTTAGTACCAGGGTCGGGCATTGAAGATCCAAATCCTGAAACCAGTACCGAAGCAGTTCTTGAAATTTTTCATCTGTTGTCTCCCGGCTTCCGGCATCAGCAAACCGGTAGGCAAAATTGTTCCCGCTGGAACCTGCACTGGGAATGAGTTCTCCGGATAGCATGGGGAAAAATTTTCGGAAATGTTTTGGATGGAACACATCCTTTTTTGTCAGGATGGGAATGGTGTCATGAAATTTCCGGTACGTGGTGATTTCATCCATGTTGATCCCCTTCAGTGTTTCCATGTAAAACGGGTGATGCTGTTGCAGGTATTTTAACCGGGTGTTCAGTAATTCTGTAACCATCTTACTTCAGCATTTTGGCGGCCATGCCGGTAATAGCCTGGTGCAGGTCATGACGGGTGACATAAAGCAGGTAGGACTTGTTTCCGATAACCGGATGGACCACTTCTTCCTCGACCAGTAAACGGAAGCCGAATTTGCGGTAATAGCCCATCAGTTTGTTGGTACAGTTCAGCACAAACACTTCCGGATTGTATAGCGCACAGAGGTGCTGATAGGTTTTGGCCAGCAGGGTGACGGCTGCCGTGGAGGCCCGGTGTTCTTTTGAGATCATGAATTTGCTGGTCTCGACGATTCTTTTTTTACCGAGGTGCTTTTCATAATTAAATGACAGTTTTTTCCGCTGGTTGAATGTGGCCTTGAGAGTGCCGATAACGGTATCGTTTTGCAGGATGGTGAATATCTCGGAACCGTCCGTATCCTCAGTCAGCTCCTTTTTCTGGTCATCCACGCCCTGCATCACGTTCAACCCCATTTCCTCTATATAGATTTCATACCAGAAGCGGAAAATCTTATTCATATCGGGTGAATGGCCGTGAAAGACCAAGAAATCCAGTTTGGCTTTGAGATGCAGCGTGTCCATGATCATCAGGTTTTTGCTGCAATAATAATCTGCCTGGAAGCTGGCGTACAGTCAAAAAAAGAAAGTGGCGGCCTCCAATGATAGGGTGGCGGAATTTGATGAACATAAAAAAATAGTCAGGGAAACTGCGGCATGTATATGCAGGTAAATGCAAGATGAAAAGGCCGAACAGAATCAGCCGGATAAAAAATATCCCTGTTGACGGCTGGTTTTGCGGCCAGGTAAATGAACCTCCTCCCGACCGGAATTAAGTCATCAGCGCTGAGGTGAAAACAGGTTGGGCACAATCCGGTGTTTTTAAACCGTCAGGAGGATTTAATGAATTTGCCCTAACAGTTTACGGTTGTTTAAGAGCCTAAAACTGGCGGTTATTGCCGGTTATTTTATAAAAAAGCCGGCTTCAGATATGCTGCAGAGCCTTGACAAATTCATCCTTTCTCCGCCTGGAAACATCCAATTCACTTCCGTCCTCCATCACAGCAATGCCGCCTTCACCTTTGATGTAACGCTTCACACATTTCAGGTTTATCACATGGGACTGATGAATACGGAAAAAATGCTGGTCGGCCAGTAATTCTTCATAGCCTTTAAGCGTTTTCGATACCAGGAATTTAGCCTGGTTTCGCAAATGAAAGGTGGTATAATTGGAATCCCCTTCGAGACGGATGATTTCCCGTACAGGAATAATTTCCAGTCCGTTTTGTGAAGGAATGGCAAGTTTTTTCAGGGGGTCAAATTTTTGTTGCAGGTTATCATACAAAACTTCCAGTTGCCTGTAGGGTTTCTCCTTGCGGAACCTGTTTCTGAATTTGGCAATGGCTTCAACGAGGTCTTCATAAGTCACTGGTTTGAGCAGGAAGTCCAACGCGCTTGCTTTGATGGCCCTGACGGCATACTTATCAAATGCCGTTGTAAAAATCACTTCGAAAGTTATTTCCGGAAGCTTCTTGAGCATTTCAAAACCAGTCATTCCAGGCATTTCCACATCCAGGAATACCAGGTCAGGCTCCAGCTTACTGATGGCGATGATGCCTTCTGCCGGATTGGAACAGATTTCCGCCAGCCTTATTTCCGGAAACTTGTTTCTGATCAGTTCCGATAAGGATTCACGGCAGTGTTTTTCGTCATCAATGATCAGGGCATTGATAGTTTCCATAGTTGGGGTGGTTTTTCAAATCACAGTTCAATGGACCTGCAGATTATGACAGGGCTGATTGAAATGGAGTTAAAATTACTATTTTAACAAGCAGCCACCAAAAAAAAAGTACAGGCAAAAAATTTATATTTGTCGGGTAAATCTCAGCCATGAAAAAAAGCATTATTTTAGTACTGATATTCCTGTTGAATGGAGTTTCAGCTGTTTACGCCCAGGACAAAAAAATCAAAGCCGCCCTGCTGCCCGATACCGTTTTGGGATCGTATAAGGCCAAGTACAAAAAGCTGGAGGTGGACCAGTGGATGGAGGGTGACGGGAATTACAAAGCCGTTTTCCGGAAAGGCCCTGCTAAATACAAGGCCACCTTCAACTCCGACGGCAAATGGCTTTCCACCTCCACCGAAGTGGACAAGGATAAAATCAGCGGGGGGATAAAAAAATCGATTAAAAACAGCGAGTTCAAAGACTGGAAAATTGTTCGTTGTGAACGAACGGAAACGCCGGAAATCCCCAAACAGTATTTTGTTAAACTTAAAAAGGGCAAGGAAACCAAAACCCTGGTGTTTGACGTCACCGGCAAAATGCTGGAACAGTGATGCTCGTTTGAAGTCCGAAGGCCTGTTATTGCGATGCATTCCCTATTCCTGCGGCTCCTGTATTTTACATTCCTTTTCTTTCCAGGATTATCCTGGGCCGTCATCCTTACCGGCCGGGTATCCGGCCCGGATCAGAAACCTCTGCCTTTTGCCAATGTGTATATCAAAGGCACCACCCATGGCACCAACACCAACGATGATGGCATATACGTGCTGGATGTAACGGCCGGCAGCCATGAGGTCGTTTTCAAATACCTGGGTTATAAAACCGTCAGCCGCCATGTACTGGCAGGCACTGAAAAGATTATTCTGGATATACAGCTGGAGAAGGAGAATTACCAGCTTGCTGAAGTGATCATCAGGGCCAACACAGAAGATCCGGCTTATGAAATCATCCGTCAGGCGCAGAAAAAAAGAAAATTTTACCTCGGCCAGGTGAACAGCTTTGCCTGTGATGTGTATATCAAAGGCGTACAGAAACTCCTCCGGTACCCGAAGAAATTTCTGGGACAGGATATCAACCTGGATAACCTGATCGATACGGCAACAGGCATCCTTTACCTGTCGGAATCGGTATCCAGGTTTTATTTTTTGGAGCCCGACCGGACAAAGGAAGTCATGCTTTCATCCAAAGTCAGCGGGGATAACCAGGCTTTCAGCTTCAACCAGAATGCCATGATGCAGTATAATTTTTACCATAACCTCATTGGCAAGGGCGGTCTCAGTGAACGGGGATTTGTTTCACCCATAGCGTCTTCGGCACTGCTGTACTATACCTACAAACTCATCGGCACCTTTACGGAAAATAGCCAGCCGGTGCATAAAATTGAAGTGATCCCGGTTCGCCCTTCCGATCCGGTGTTTCGGGGATTCATATACATCACCGACAGTACATGGCGCATTCACAGCCTGGACCTGTACGTCACCAGGGAATCCCAGGTGCAGTTTGTGGACACGCTACGCCTGGAACAGGTTTACCTGCCGGTGGAACACCATGAAGAGGTCTGGATGCCGGTATCGGGTAAATTCAGCTTTTCATTTAACCTGTTCGGTTTCAGGGGAAACGGTAGTTTCCATGGCATCAATTCCAATTTCGTAATCAACCCTGAGCTGGAAAAAAATTTCTTTGACGGGGAAGTGATGAAAATTAACAAGGATGCCAATAAAAAGGACCTCGATTACTGGATGAAAATGCGGCCCGTTCCCTTGTCAAAGGAAGAATCCACCGACTATGTCAAAAAGGATAGCATGGAGGTGTTGAGGGAATCACCGGCTTATATGGATTCCGTCGACAGGCAAAGCAACAAAATCAAACCCCTGGACCTTCTGCTGACCGGTTATACCTATGAGCGAAGGTATACGAAAACCGAATTCAATTTTGATCCGCTGATCCGGCTGATCGAATACAATACGGTGGAAGGTTTTCGTGCCGGGTTGTCGGTGAGTTTTACCAAACGGTATGAAAACCGGAAAAGCTGGACGGTGGCTTCCAGAGGAGCTTATGGCTTTGCCAATAAAACCTTCCAGGGATCAGGACAGGTGCAATACAACTACAATCCTTTTCATTTGGGCGTCATCAGTCTCGAAGGCGGACAGGATGCCGTTCAGTATAACAACAAAAAGCCTGTCGCCCCGTTGATCAACTCTTCTTATACGCTGCTGGCCGAACGCAACTACATGAAACTTTATCAGAAACGGTTCCTGTCGCTCGAAAACCGATATGAACTGTGGAACGGCATGTTGCTTACCCTGGGCGGAGAATACAGTGACCGGCTACCCATGGTGAATCATTCGGACTACACGCTGGTTGATCTGAAAAATAAGCGATTTTTTTCCAACGATCCGAAATTTCCGGCTGATACACTAAACCTGCCACCCTTTGTCAGGAACCAGTCTTTCCTCATCGATGTACATGTCCGGATCCGCATCAGGCAGCGATATGTCAGCAGACCGTACAGTAAAATAGTCATAGGATCCAAATATCCGACCATTGACCTGAACTGGCGCAGAAGCATTCCCGGTATTTTTGGAAGCAGCGGCAATTTTAATTTTCTGCGTGCCGGACTCGGGGATGAGATGCAACTGGGCATGCTGGGAACCACCCGGTATAGCATCAGCTATGGCAATTATGTAACTTCCGACAGCATTACCTTTGTTAACTTCCGTCATTTCCAGGGCAATCTCACCTTGTTTTCCTCCTTCCGGCTGGAACAGTTCAACCTGCTGGAGTATTACCTGTACAGCACTCCAAAAGATTATGCAGAGGTGCATGTGGAACATGATTTCAGCGGGTTCCTGCTGAATAAGATTCCATGGATACGTAAGCTGAAACTGGGTGAAGTGGCAGGCATTCATTACCTGGCCGTACGGGACAAACCGGTGCATTATGAATATTCATTTGGAATTCAAAAACTGAACCTGGTTCGCCTGGATTTTGTTTCCGCCCTTGCCCCAAATCTCAAACCCCGCTTCGGTGTCCGGCTCGGCATCCTGCTTCGCCTGGGAGGCGGAACATCCTGATTCAGTTACCGGTTTTGGAAAATATTGTACCTTGGCCTGAAAATGGGCAACTCTGAACTTGTCCGTACCGGAAATTTTTATGAAGAAACCGATCCTGCTGCTGGTCGTTTACCTCCTCGCCTCAGGTCCGCTCCATGCCCAGAAACAGGGCCGGGCCCTTATTGATTCCATGCTGGTGCGCTTACCCGATGCCAAATCAGATACCAATAAAGTACTGTTATTGGGTAAACTGTCTCATACGTACTTCAGCATCAACCCTGATTCGGGAATTTATTATGCCGGTCAGGCCTTGTCCCTGGCCACTGACCTGCATGATGAATCCGGCCTGGGCGTTGTTTACAATGCCCTTGCCGCCAATCATTACATGAAATCAGACTATCCCAAAGCGCTGAAGTACTTCGACCAGGCGGCCTGGTTTTATAACAAGTACGGGGACCGGGCCGGGGTAGCGGCAGCCATCGGGAACATGGCCGTCATTTACCAGAATCAAAGCAACTATCCCAAATCCCTGGAATATCATTTCCGAGCCTTACAGATGAATGAAGAGCTTGGAATGGAAAATAAAATTGCATCCAACTACCAAAACATCGGCATTGTCTATTATGAACAGGGGGATTTTGAAAAGGCGCTGAAATTTTACCGCTTGTCCGTAGATAAGTTTCTAAAGCTTAACCTCGTTTCGGGTGTGGCCGGGAATTATACGAACATGGGCAATGCCTATGCTGCATTAAAAAATTATGATAAGGCCATCGAGTATGATCAGCAGGCCCTTTCCATATACCAGCAACTGGGCGACAAAGCGCGTATTGCTTCCTGCCTTGGAAATATCGGAAACCGGTATTTTGCAAAGGGAAATATACTGAAGGCCCTGGAATATAATTTTAACGCGCTGGAATTAAACCGTGAAATCGGAAGCAGGAACGGGGAGGCCATCAACATGGGTAATGTAAGCGAATTGCTGTTGTCATTGGCCAGGCAACCTGCCGGCAGCAGTATACCCGACTCCCTGGGCAGTCATCAGAAATTGCTGGATAAGGCGCTCCAGTATGCCCTGGCAACAAAGTTTATTGCGGACGAAATTGGTGACCTGTCTATGCAGCATAACAATGCCAGGGTCCTATCTGAAATTCATACGGAAGCCGGCCGGTATAAGGAGGCCCTGAATTTTTACAAGGTGAGCGTGGACCTCAGGGATTCTATTTTTTCATCTGAAAACAAGCATAAGATTCAGGACCTTGAACAACAGCGCACCAGCGATCTCCAGGAAAAGGAAATTGAAATACAGCGCCTGCAGCTCCAGAAGGCAAGGAATCAACGCTGGTATTACCTGATCGGTTTCATTTTGCTGATCATGCTGCTGCTTGTTGTTTTCAACAGGTTCAGGGTGAAGAAACGAAGCAATAAGCAACTGGAGCAGGCCTATAACGATTTAAAATCCACGCAGCTTCAACTGGTGGAACAGGAAAAACTGGCCTCACTGGGAGCGCTCACGGCCGGAATCGCCCATGAAATAAAAAACCCGCTGAACTTCGTTAATAATTTCTCCGAACTTTCCGCAGAGCAGCTGGACGAACTCATGGCATCGAAAAACATGGAGGAGAAAAATGAAATCGCGTCGCTGATCAGGCAAAACCTGGTCAAGATTGCCGCCCATGGCAAGCGGGCCGATTCCATTGTTCACAACATGCTGCAGCATTCACGCCAGGGTCATGTCGATAAGGAACCTACCGACATCAACAACCTGTGCAATGAAATTGCTGATCTGGCCTACCACGGTATGAGAGCCAATGTTCCGGATTTCAATGTCGACATTCAAAAAATTTTTGATCCGGCCCTGCCCCCGGTTAAAACCATTTCGCAGGATCTGTCGAGGGTACTGGTAAACCTGTTGAACAACTCTTTTTATGCCCTTAATGAGAAAACCATCAGGCAAAAAACCAAGACTCCCGGCACCGCCGCCTGGAAACCTGCTGTTACCATCACCACCAGCCTGGAGGGTTCAACCGTTTGCATCTGTATCCGGGATAATGGTCCGGGTATTCCCGAAAGTATCCGGAAGAAAATCTTTGAACCTTTTTTCACCACCAAACCTACCGGACAGGGCACAGGGCTGGGCCTGAGCATCTGTTATGATATCATTAAATCCCATGGAGGAGAACTGACCATGAACACCAGGGACAACGAATTTGCAGAATTTAAAATATTCCTGCCGGTATAGCGGTCTTCTGACTCCCGGAAACCTGCAAAACTCCTCCGGATAAATTGTAATCTGCTGATTTACAATTTTTCCGGATTTTTTTACCTTTACGGTTCATGGCCTGTAACTTTTAAGCGTGCCAGGCCGTCACATACCATACAAGACTGCGGCTGCTGAATTAATATGACCCCTTTACAGTACAACCAGTGCGTTGACCAGTATTCGGATGCCGTGTACCGGTTTATCCTTCATCATATTAAGGATGAGGATGATGCACGCGATATTGTACAGGATACCTTTGAGAAGTTATGGCTCAATGCGGAAAATGTAAACCATGAAAAGGCCAAATCCTATATGTTTACCACGGCCTATCACACCATGGTGGATAAAATCAGAAGGGGTAAAAAAATGACCAGCTTCGAAGAAGTCAATTACCAGGATCATTACCATACGGAACAATATTCCGATCTGAAGGAAGTATTGAAGGAGGCCGTTTCAAAATTACCCGATACCCAGAGAAGCGTGGTTCTGCTGCGTGATTATGAAGGATACAGCTACGGGGAAATCGGTGAAATTACAGGATTGAATGAATCACAGGTTAAGGTTTACATATACAGGGCCCGTGTTTTCCTGAAGGAATATATCGGAAGTATTAAAAATGTCATCTGATGTACAGGATTAATCAACCGGAAACCCCAAGCCAGACTTCAATCTCCTGGAGTGATTTCCCCACTCCCTGCAGCGGGGTAATTCACTCCATTAAACGATATCCTGATGAAAATGGTCAGTTATTAAACGGCCATTTTCCTGCAGGATTGAATATGGAACCAGCTAATGCCAATCAATAAGAACAATTACGAAATCTATTTCCTCGATTATCATGAGGGAAACCTGCCGGCTGAACTGGTGGCCGAGTTGTTTTTATTCCTGGAAAAAAACCCCGGACTCCAGGCTGCCTTTGATGAATTTGAAAATGTGCAGTTGCCTTCAGCAGAAAAAGTAATTTTTCCCGATAAGGAGTTTTTAAAAAAAGAATACATACATGATGGCAATCTTTCGCTTTTCCTGGTCGGACATATGGAAGGCACACTGAGCCCGGAGGAGAAACAGCAATTAAAAGCGTACCTGGATTTGCACCCGGAAAAAGCAAATGAATTACCCCTTTTTGAAAAAACCAGGTTACAGCCTGATCTGTCAATTGTTTTTCCGGACAAGGCACAACTTAAAAAAACAATTCCCTTATACAGACAGCCCCATGCCTGGTATTATCTGGCGGCAGCGGCCTGTGTGATATTCATACTCGGTTTATTCTTCCTCCGCCAGGAGCAGCAAAGCCTTTTGCAACAGGCGGAAAGGATTAACAGGGAAACGAAGCCGGTCCGGAATAAGCAACATCCGGTGGTTAACGAAAATCAAATGATTCAGGAGGATCAGCCTGACGAGATAAAAAAACAAAAACAGGCTCAGGATACGGAACAAAAAGGGATGTCCGGCAATCAACTGGCCATTCAGAATATCCAAAATCATAGACACCACCCTGAAGGTCAAAAACAAAAGTCGGCCAATGAAATACAACAGCCGGACAGGATGCCTGTTGAAAACATCACGCTGATGGAATCGCAACCCGGTTTGCTGACCGCAGAGCCAATCGAAATGTATTTATCGGGTCATGAGCCCGTTCGTGCTGCAGGTGAATACTATACCCTCTATGCAGACACTCAACCCGTTCAATTGCCGGAATACAGCACCATCGGTCAGGCTTTGCGTGACTATTCCCGCCATCGCATCCGGCAAACTATCGGTGACGAACCCCTGTCTGATGATTTGTTAAACAAACAGGTTCCATCGAATATAAAGGGTATCCGCTTTTTGGGTTGGTGTATGGAAAGGATTACCGGTAAAAGAGTCAACCTCAGCACCACCTACAATCCCCAGGGGGAGTTGACGGCTTACCGGATTTCCGCGGGGAGACTCCAGTTCGGAAAAACATTTGCTTCCCGTTAAAGGAGGTGTAACATTCCGGCATCCCTCACCGTCTTATTTTTAAAGAAACAAAAACAACCGTTTATGAAAACCAAAATACCTGCAGGATTTTATGCCTGCTTAAATGGCGCAAATAGGGAAATTCCATTCCTGTTAACGGCCGCCTTTCTGTTGCTGGGTTTCGCAGGCAGGGCACAGGAACAAATTACCGTTGACCTGGAACCGTTTACCAAAATCAGTATTGAAAATTCGGCCAAAGTGAAACTGATTCCGGGCAGTACGAACAGCATCAGTTTTGAAGGAAAGGAAGAAGACAGGCAGAGGCTCAGGGAAGCCGTGTCAGACGGAGAACTGGAACTGAGGGGACGGCCGCTGGCAAAAATCAAAATCACCTTTCAGAAACTGGAAGAAATTGAAATCAAAGGAAACGGTGCAGTTTCCTGTTCCGAATCCGTCACGGCCGATAAATTCAGCGTGGATATTTCCGGAGCGGGCGATGTAACGCTTATGCTAAACGTAAAAAAGCTGGAGGTGGATATCAGCGGGGCGGGTAACCTGAAACTGAGCGGCTCTGCCGATCTGCTCGACATGGATATTTCCGGTGCAGGCAATGTGGATGCGGAGGAGTTTAAGGTTAAAACCTGCAATGCCGACATTAGCGGGAACGGGAAGTGCATCGTGGATGTAACGGATGAACTCACCACCCACATCAGCGGCAGCGGATCGGTGAGTTACAAAAATCCCCCGGCCAAAATCAACAAGGATATCAGCGGCATAGGCAGGGTGAGCGATGAAAATGAGACAGGAGGAGGCGGGGATACCACCCGGTTCAGACTGGGTGACCGTAACATACTCATCATCAGCGGGAATGATTCTGCCAAAAAATCAAAACCTGAAAAGGTACAGCCTCACTGGGCCGGAGTGGAAATCGGTTTTAACGGCTACCTGACTCCGGACCGTACAACCTTTCCCGGCGGCGGTGCCTATAATTTCCCTGAACTCAACACCGGAAAGTCCATAGGCATTAACCTGAATTTTTTCGACTATGGCGTGAAGATATATAAACGGTATATCCAGTTTGTAACCGGTTTCGGTTTGTCCTATAACAATTACAGGTTCCGGAATAATTACAAACTGGTAAACGGTGCGGGCGGCATTGAAGGTGTACAGGATACAATCAAGCTGGACAAGAGCAAGTTAACGGTAAGCTACCTCACCTTGCCGCTGCTCCTGGAATTTAACACGAGCAAATATGAAAAGAAATCCTTCCACGTATCCATTGGAGGAATTGTTGGCTACAAGGCCGGTTCCCATACCAAACTGGTTTACCACGAGGATGGCAAGAAGGTAAAACCCAAAACCTATGACCAGTTTCATATCAACCCCTGGCGCGTGGACGCAACGGCCCGCATAGGCTGGCGTAACCTCAACCTCTTTGCTACCTACGATATGATTTCCCTTTTCCGCAGTGGAAAGGGACCCGAACTCAATCCCTTTATGGTAGGCATCAGCCTGGTGGGCTGGTAAAAGACAAGTTGTTTGTTTATCACTCGGGAGAAGTGTAAAAACTTCTCCCTTTTTTATACCCTTCCCGTCGCAACCGCCTTTTGTTTTACCTCCTCCGGATCATTTCATTCAAACCTTCGAAGGGATGGTCCCTGCGTAAAAATCACATTTCAAAAATTCAACCCGGAAGGAAATCAGTAATTGAATATTGCCTTTTTACTTCAGGGTATAGTCCTGACTCCGTAGTTGCAGGGAAAAAGGATTTTATAC
>CAYWHE010000015.1:0-30951 GCA_964458125.1 uncultured Flavobacteriaceae bacterium
AGTACCGGATCTATGACCAGTGCCAGGTTCCTGTTGTAGTCTGGCAATTCGAAGGAAAACGTGTTGGCTGCTGTTTGAATAAAATGGCACGACACGGGCAGTTTCTCCCGGCCGGCCTCCTGGTAAGCAAAGAGTTCAGCCTGTTTGCAGGATCCGAAGCGGCTTTCAAAGACCAAATCCCCCTGCTGATTCACCCGGCTGTCTGATGCTCCCTGAATCGTGAAGGAAAGCTGACCGGGGTTGGCATTTTCTCCGATCAGAAAGTCATGCCGCAGTCGTCCCTTATCAAAATAATACCGCAGGGAAATGCCCGGGTAAATGCCTTCGAGCCTGATTTCATCATATAACCCGCATAAGGGGGCCCACCTGCCCGGATCATTGCCAATAAAAAAATTATAGGAACCCGGCCTCTTCCCGTTCCCGGTAACAGTTGCCTGTTCCAGGCAATGATTGAATTGAAAACGGATGACATGTCCTTCCAGGATGTCACCGGATACGGCAGACGGATCAGCAAAAGGAGGGCCCGCGGTAGGGCCTGTTTTTTTTTGTTGGTAAAATTCATAGCTGATTCCAGTCCTGGTAATCCATGCCCGGCAACCTTTCATCCGGGTCATAAACAGGACTTCCTCCGGCCACTGCCCTTTGTTTTCGATGAAAAAATTCTCCCGTTCTTTCTTCACCGGCTGTTCCAGTGAATATACCTGTTGAACAATCAGAACTAAAAGAATGATCACCATCCGGGCACAACGGTAAACGTTTTTCATGGGACAAGGGAGCTAATGGAAAGCGCCAAATTAATGCATATTCTCATTCTGTCAAAATGCCGCTGTCGGAAAATGATTGCTGTATGGAACTGGTTCCCGGAGAAAGCGGAATCATAGGGTTTGCCGACAATCACTTATCTTTGGCCCGTAAATTTATATGGTGTTCTCTATTCAAAGGGTTCTGGCCCTCTTCCCGGTTATCCTACCCGCACTCCTTTCCGCTCAGCAGCTGACCGGCAGGGTTACCAACCTTCGCTCTGAACCCTTGCCGGGTGCAGCCATTGCCCTGTTGAATACGATCGACTCCAGCCTGGTTACCGGGACTGTATCCGATACCGCCGGGAATTTCAAATTGGAAAATATTACAACCGGCAGATGGTTGCTTAAAATTTCATATATCGGTTACCGTGACTTCTTTCGGTTTGTTAAGGCCGGACCGGGGGAAACTATTGTTAAGGATATCTTACTCGAGGATAAAAAGGCTGACCTGAAGGAAGTGCTCATTGAAGGTCAGTCCCTGCCGGCCCGCCAGATGGGCGATACCACCCAGTTTAATGCCAATGCATTCAAAACAAACCCCGATGCCAGTGCCGAGGAACTGGTTACCAGGATGCCGGGAGTATCGGTGCAGGACGGAAAAGTTCAGGCACAGGGAGAAGATGTGAAGTCCGTACTTGTAGACGGGAAACCTTTTTTCGGAGACGATCCCAACACGGTATTGAAAAACATTCCCGCCGAGGTCATTGACAAAATTCAGGTGTTCGACAGGAAGAGCGACCAGTCCTTGTTTACGGGTTTTGATGACGGCAATACCACGAAAACCATCAACATCATTACCCGGCCCCAGTTCCGGAACGGCACCTTCGGAAAAGCCTATGCCGGGTACGGAACCGATGACCGGTACAAAGCCGCTGTCACCGTCAACCTGTTTAAGGGGAAAAGAAGGATGACCCTCCTGGCGCTTT
This sequence comes from uncultured Flavobacteriaceae bacterium, assembly GCA_964458125.1. Taxonomy (GTDB): domain Bacteria; phylum Bacteroidota; class Bacteroidia; order AKYH767-A; family OLB10; genus CAYWHE01. The sequence goes on from CAYWHE010000015.1 coordinate 1,730, forward strand.
CCAACAACATCAACGAACAGAACTTCTCCATGGAAGACCTGGCCGGAATGATCAGTTCCCCGGGAGGTGGTGGAGGACGTCCGCCCGGAATGGGCCAGGGTGGTGGTGGTTTCCGCGGGCAGGGTGGTTCAGGAGGAGGAGGACGCCAGTACCAGGGGCCGGGAAATGATATCGGCAATTTCCTGGTTAACCAGTCCGCCGGCATCAATAAAACCCATGCCCTTGGACTGAATTACACCAACCAATGGAAGAAATGGGAATTCACAGGCAGTTATTTCTTTAATTACACCGGCAACGAGTCAACCAGCGAACTGTTCAGACAATACAGCGGGGGTGAGGGAGAAGGACTCACCTTCTCGGAAAATAAAATAACCTCCGGCAACAATATCAATCATCGGGGAAACCTGAAAGTTGAATACAGGATTGACAGCCTTCGTTCCATAGTAATCCAGCCACGGGTTACGGCACAATTTAATAACGGGAATACCCTTTCCGTTTCCCATACCGATATGCCGGACTCCGTGTTGAACAATTTGGCTTCCTCAACGGCAACCAGGCTCACCGCGCTGAATTTTTCCTCCCCGCTGCTGTTCAGGAACGGTTTCAGGAAAAAAGGAAGGACGCTTTCCCTGAACCTGACACCGGGCTACAACGATTATGAAGGGGAGAGTTACCTGCTGTCAGATTCACAAGGGCTGATGGATACCTTGTTAACCGATTCGATTGACCAGTTTGCCAGTCTCAACAGGCAGGGAATGACCCTGGCGTCCAACCTGACGTATACGGAACCGTTAGGCGAGCAGGTGCAATTGAGTTTGACCTGGCAGTCAGCTTACAATGCAGGTGAATCGGATAAGGAAACCTTCAACAGACCATTCTTTTCAAATGAGTACCTGGTTCCCGATCCGGTACTGACCAATCATTTCAGCTCGGCTTACTTGGCCCAGTCCCTCGGACCTTCCCTGAGGTACCAGAAGAGCATTTTCAATATTTCAGCCGGGCTGGCTTACCAACTGGCCGGTTTGCACCATGAACAGAACGGTTTGCTGCATACGGAACATACCGTGAAGGAAGGGAATTTCCTGCCCAATGCCATGATGATGGTTCGTTTTTCAGAAAAGAAAAATTTACGGCTTTATTACCGCTCATCCACAAACCCGCCGACAAGCGACCAGTTGCAGCAGGTGGTGAACAACTCCAGCCCCCTGCAGCTTACCACCGGGAATCCTTACCTGAAACAGGACTGGAACCATTTCATGAATATCCGCTATTCGGCCGTCAATACGGCCAAAAACAGTTCCCTGTTCGTGCTGGCCAACGTCATCTATACCAAGGATTACATCGGTACCTCCACCACCCTGTTTACCAAGAGCAATACGGTTGTCAACGGGTACATGGTGCCCGGCGGAGCCCAGCTCTCACAGCCGGTGAACCTGAGCGAAGCGTATAGCGGCAGGTTTTTTATCAATTACGGATTTGCCCTGCCCGGGTTAAAATCAAATTTCAACCTGAATGCCGGAACCAGTTATTTCAAAACCCCGGGGCTTACCAATGGAGTACTCAACAATGCCCATATCACCACTCCCAATGTGGGATTGTCGGTCACCAGCAACATCGGCCAGCAGGCGGATTTCAGCCTGTCGGGGAATTCTGCTGTCACCTTTACGGATAATTCCCTTCAAACCCGGCTCAACTCCACTTACCTGAACCTGAACGCGAAGTTTAAAATCAACCTGATGCCCTGGAAGGGACTGGTGCTTCAATCCGATATCGCCAACCAGCATTATTCCGGACTATCCGAATCCTATAATGAAAACTACTGGCTCTGGAATGCGGCCGTGGGCTACAAATTTTTAAAGAACCAGGTTGCCGAATTTCGCTTATCCGTCCAGGATATACTGGAACAAAACAAGAGCATTACCCGGAACAGCAACGAGCAATATTATGAAGATGTCAAAACAAATGTACTGCAACGGTATTTCATGCTGACCTTCACCTATAACCTGAAATTCTATAAGGATAATTTTCCGGGGAAATGATGTTTCCTGAATTATTCTTTGATTTTAAAATTCGTTTTTTACTTTTGTTTTTCCTTTATTTCCGGGAGGGTGAAGGATATTGGTAACACATTTCAAACAATAAAACAACTGACATGAAAAAAGTACTCTACATCATTATCGGTTTAATTGCAATTGTCTGTATCCTGGGCCTGGTGGCACCAAATGATTTTGCCGTTGAACGGAAAGTTGTCATTAACAAACCGAAGGACCAGGTTTTTGAATTTGTTAAATACCTGAAGAACCAGGATTTATACAGTTCCTGGGCCCGCAAGGATCCTGCCATGAAAAAGATGTTTCGTGGCACAGATGGTGAGGCTGGCGCAGTATCGGGCTGGGAGGGCAATAAGAAAGTCGGCATGGGGGAACAGGAAATCAAGCAAATCACACCCGGTGAGCGTATCGATTTTGAACTGCGTTTTAAAAAACCGTTGGAGGCTACCAATAAGGCCTATATGATTACCGAAACGGCCGGACCAAACCAGACTCTTGTGAAATGGGGTTTCAGCGGCCGTATGCCCTTTCCGATGAATGCCATGATGTTGTTTGTGAATATGGATAAACAAGCCGGTGAGGACTTCGAAATCGGGCTGGCCAACCTGAAAGAACTGATGGAGAAATAATCAGCCGGCCGGCAGAGAAAGGCAGCCGCAGGAAGTGACGGTCTGAAAGAGGGTTTCTAAAAAATAATGGTTGTGCCGAAATGATCCAGGAAGATTTCTCTTTTGATCTGATTCAGGGTGATGCTTTTTTGCTGTAAATCTTCGTAGGGCTCATTCAGTTCGTAAAGCCGTTTGATCTCCCCTTCATTTTCTTTGATCATGCGGTTGACGCATTTACCCTTAATCATGACGATGGCATTCATCACGGCTTTATACAGGTTGTCATCTTTCCGGGCGCTGCTGATGCCCTTTTCCGTCCATTGCGGGCTGAGCTGGTACCGGTCGCTGATCAGTTCACCCACGGTATTGCGAAGCGCCACTTCCTCATGCTCCATGAAAAAGGAAATGTTGGTCTGCCGGTCGGATATGGAATTGTCATAGGCGGCAAAAATGTTGGCGAAATGTTCGTTTTCAAAACAGATACCATCCAATTCCAGTTCGTTCCGTATGAAGGTTTTGACCAGGATTCTGCGGGATGGCTGTTCATCCTTCTCCGGCACCTCTATTTCCTGGTCGGCATAAAGCAGGAGCAGCCGTATCAGTTCCTTTTCCTGGAAAAACAAATGATCTTCTTTCAGTTCCGGTTGTTCGGCGGGTGTACCAATGGTAAGGAGTTCCTCCGTCTGTGGGGCATCCTCCTGCCGGGCATAAGCTTTTTTGCGGATTTTATTCAGTTCAAAAATCAGCACCTGCTCGCCTATGTCCATCAGCTGGGAACATTGCTGCAGATACATGGAACGGATAATGGCGTCCGGGATTTTTGCAACGGAGGTGACGATTTCGCGGATGAGTCCGGCTTTCTTCACCGGGTCGCCGGATACTTCAGCCAGGAGCAGGTTGGTCTTGAAGCGGATAAAATCCTCGGCATGTGATCGGATATATGATTTTAATTCCGCCGTACTGACTTTACGCGAGTAGGAATCCGGGTCATCCCCGTCGGGGAATAAAACCACCTTCACATTCAGACCTTCTTCCAGGATCAGGTCCACACCCCGCAGGGAGGCTTTAATGCCGGCGGCATCCCCATCATATAAAAGTGTGATGTTTTTAGTAAAGCGCCCGATGAGCCGGATCTGTTCCGCCGTCAGGGAAGTACCCGATGAGGCCACCACATTTTCAATGCCCGCCTGGTGAAGGGAAATCACGTCCGTATACCCTTCTACCAGGAAACACTCATCCTGCTGAAGAATTTCTTTTTTGGCCAGGTCAATGCCGTATACGATCCTGCTCTTATGATAAATATCTGTTTCCGGCGAATTGACATACTTGGGGCTCTTCGGGTCGGCTTTTAAAATCCGCGCTCCGAAGGCTATAACCCGGCCGCTTAAGTTGTGAATGGGAAAAATCACACGACCCCGGAAACGGTCGTATTGTTTTCCTTCCTTGACGATGGTTAATCCCGTTTTATCCAGGTATTCCAGCTGGTAGCCTTCCGCAAGCGCATTCCGGGTGAGGTCATCCCATTCGTCCAGGGCATAACCGAGACCAAATTTCCGGATGATGGCATCGGTAAAACCGCGTTCATGAAAATAGGAAAGTCCGACAGCCTTGCCTTGTTCATGACTGGTCAGGTGTAGTGCAAATCTTTTTTGCGCATATTCCATGAGAATGAACAGGCTTTCTTTTTCCTTTTGTTCCTGGCTGTCCGTTTCCCTAGAAGCCTGGTCCTCTTCGACTTCAATATTATATTTATCAGCAAGGTATCGGATCGCTTCCGGGTAATTGTAATGTTCATGCTCCATGACAAAGCCAATCGCATTTCCCGACTTGCCGCATCCAAAACACTTGTAGATTCCCTTTGCAGGGGAAACGGTAAAGGAAGGCGTTTTCTCATCATGAAAGGGACATAGCCCGAGCAGGTTTACACCCCTTTTTTTCAGGGAAACAAAACTGCCTACGACCTCTTCAATGCGGGCAGCGCTGATTACATTATCAATGGTGGAGCGGGTGATCATTGGAAACTAACTTACGGAACCGAGTTGGTTTTGCTTTTTTTGGAACAGCCGTATTAACGAAAGCAGAAATCCGGTCGATGTACTGCTTTTTTTCCTGCTCACTTTCATCGGCTCCCCTGAAAAATATAAACTCTTTTTTTTCAGCGGGGGAGGATTCAAACAGAAGATGGGTCTCCTTCAAATCGTCCAGACTTTCTCCTGCTTTGGCAATAAATAGCGTAGGGGTGGTAATGCGGCTGATCTTGTCCTGCAAATTTAGTGAATCTGAATTAAATCCCATTTGTTTGTCAAGCTCCTTTTTCATCCAGGGAAAAAACCAGGTTCCCAATACACCCCATTTTTTCCGTGCATACCGGGAAAAATAGGCCGTCAGGCTGGAAAAGCTGTTTTGAACCACCAGGGCCACCGGTCGTTTATCAAACGTCAGGGTATGGATGGCAATGGCAGCGCCGGTACCTACACCAATAAGGCCTGTGTACCTGGTTTCGGGTCTGCAATAAAGGCTGTCGAGAATGATGCTGATATCGCTGGCACTCAGCATACCCATGGTGAAATAACCTCCTTCGCTTTCACCGCATGCCCGCATGTCCATGGCGCAAACCCGGAACCCCCGCTCAACCAAGCCACGGGCTGTTTCCAGGTAAGATAACTTGCTCTCCCTGATATCATGGATAAGCAGGAGCGTGACGCCCGTTTCCTCCGTCATGGGCTCGAAATACCAGCCTTTCAGATGTATGCTGTCGCTGACCGTGACCTGGAATGGTTCATACCTCAGATGCAGTTGCTCGGGTTTAAAAAATACCGGCAGGCTGCGAAGGCTGTCCCGCGGTTCAGGCTTCCCACCCTGTTTCTGGTTGATGGCCTGCACATAGGAGCTGTCTATCCGGATCGGATACACCAGCTCCGTTATTCCAAAAATGGATGATAGGCTGATCAAAGCAAGGCCAAAGGCTGACAGACCGATAAAAAACCAGATTAACTTTCTTGTTCTGGATAAGCTCATGGGTTAAAATTAGGATTAATTCCCGATTCGGCCGGAGGACAGACAGAAGTAAAAGGTTCATTTACCAAAAAAGCCGGGAATTGCTTGCATAATACAAAAAAAAATATAAAATTGGTAGCTCTAATCCTTACCTATCGTTATGAAAAAGTCATTTCTACTGGTCAGTTTATCCATGCTGACGTTGATGATCAATGGACAGTCCTGTGATCCGAACATCCATTTCAGGACACTGGGAACTTCGGGAAATATTCTTTCCATGCTTTCCAACAGGGTTAATCCCCTCGCTTATGATTCAACCACGCATTCCCTCGTATTTGTACATCGCAATAACCCGGCCCTTTTCGGAGGCACAACCGGGGATCTGAGATTTGACCGTTCTTCTGACACAGGAAATGTCTGGACCAGGGATCTCGGAATATTGAACCCCGGGGTAGCAGCCAATAAAAGCGCCCGGTATCCCCAGGCCGTTATTCATCATCCTTCAAGCGCCACAACCTATTCAGGGAATTACCTGCTTTATTATGCACCGACTTCCAATGGTTCCAACTGGAACGGGCATGTTTCCGGTGTTAGAAAACTGAACAATGCCGTTAATACCGAGCATTATAACCAGGCCGGAACCGGGCATCCGCTTGTACCCGGAGGATTGTGCAAAGGAGCAGGCAACAATTACTGGACCGTTGATATTTATTTTGATACTGCTACGGCAACCTATGGTCCGCTTCGAATATTAAAGGGCAACTTCAGCAATGGAGATATTACCTGGAGCCTGAACAATTCACTGACACCCGCATACAATCTCGGTTATGACGGTTTACCCCATGTGGCCGACTGGAACATCGCCTTTGATCCTTCCGGTCAAAAGGGTTGGGCCGTAGTGATTACCCATTTAACCGGATCTGCGTACACTTTCAGGCCGGTTTTTTACAAAACGACCAATGGGGGTTCGACCTGGAGCGGGCCATTTGAAATTGATCTTGGAAGCTTTGCATCTGTAAATGCCATTCTGCCCGGAGGCGCCTACCCGACTTCAGCCTTCCAGGTGGACCTGGCCGTTGATGCATTGGGTCATCCTCATGCCCTGATGCAGATAGGTTCCAGCGATGGATTGGGATATTCCATTTTAACGTCTAACCAGATGGCCATGTTCGATATCATGTACAATGGCACTACCTGGAAAGCCAATTACCTCTATGATTGTTATGCCCTTTCAGGTTATTTTGGAAACGGTGGTCAGAACCTGAGGCATGATACCGAACCGCAGGTATCGAGGTCATTAAACGGTGAAGTCATTGCCTTTACCTGGACAGATACTTACGGGGCGGTGAGTGCTGCCAATGATTACCCGGATTTATATGGCATGTTTTATTCAGCATCCACCAATAAATACAGTACCCTGTATGATTATACATCCTGTTCCTCCAAAGGCGGACAAATTTTGTTGCCCAGGATAGCGCCAACCTTGATCAGTAAGGGCAATGGAAAATACCAGCTTCCCGTTGTCATGGCTCAGCTGAATGTTTCCGGAAATGAACTGGACCCGGCATCCTATTATTATATCGATGATCTGAATGTTAATGTCTGTGATTTTGCAACGTTTTCGGCCACCGCTTCGGCTTCCGGAGCAACGACATTTTGTTCGGGTGACAGCGTGCAGTTAACAGTAAACGGAAGTTATAGTGCCTATTTATGGTCAAATGGTGCAACCACCGGTAGCATCACCGCAAAGCAAACCGGGTCTTATGTTGTTACGGTAACCAATGGAAATGGATGCCAGGACGCCACACCACCCATTGCAGTATACGTGACCGGATTACCGGCCATCACCATTAATGCCGTAGGAAATTTACAGTTTTGTCCAGGAAGCAGTGTACAATTGGTGGCCACCGCCACAGGCGCCAATAGCTATAAATGGAAAAAGAACGGTGTTGCCATATCGGGCGCTACCAATTCATCCTATACGGCCACCACCGGCGGAACATACACCTGTGTAGCCACCAATAGCTGTGGAAATAAAACGTCCAATTCCCTGGTGACGACCAAACTGTCTGCACCGACAGCAAGCATCACCCCGGCGGGAACGGTTACCATGTGCCAGGGCGACACCACTTTGCTGACAGCAAATGCAGTTACCAATGCCACCTATAAATGGCTTAAAAACAATAATCCCGTTTCTGGCGCTACGAATCAGACTTACAAAGCCGTTCAGCAGGCCACCTATAAGGTTAAGATCACGAAAACAACCACAGGCTGTTCAACCACATCAACAGGTACAACAGTTCAAATTACCTGCAGGGAGGTACTGCCTGAAACATCGGAAAAAATCAGGCTGTTTCCCAATCCAGCCTCCGGAAAGGTAATACTGGAGGTAAATCCGGAATGGGACAACACCGTCCTCAGGATATATAATAGTATGGGACAACAAGTGAAAACCCTCAGCATTTTTAAAACGGATCATACCATTCAGTTAGACCTGTCTTCTTTTCCCCGGGGCATCTTCCTGGTTCAGGCCGGATCGGCAGAACAATGTTATTTCCAGGAGAGGCTGATCCTGCAATAACAAGTAAGACATTTCTGTTGCCATTGAGAAATAAGTCACTGATCCGGGCAGGATCAGTGACTTATTTGTTTTTGGACTTTGCAGGATTAACAAGTCAAAATAACAACCGCCAGAGCTTTTCAGAATAATGCCGGTTGTATGGACTAAATTATAATTGAGCCCGAGGGGTCATCCGTCAGGGATGGGAATGCGGGATTGAAATCCATTCATGGGATTGAAAAATAAAGATTGACTCCGGAAGCTCATATGTTTTTAATAAAAAAAATAATCATGCCTCAGTAGGATAAATGTTTTTCATGCGATGGAAAAAAGGAATTCCGTCTACCCGATTCTATTAAATTTTTTACCATAAACGGTAACCGGTTTATATAGCAGTTTTCCGACCCTGTCCGGAATAAAATTTTGTTTATGGGAGTTTTTTTCATTAAAAAAGGGATTGGGTGAAGTAAGATATTTATGGGTTAAATAAGTTTTATGGTTGGTAAAGGCAATTTTTTGATGGGTGAACGTTCTGTTTCTCCGCAGAACATAATTTTTTTTAATTGAAATTCAATGACATACATCATATAATTTCATAACACATTGCAGATGTTGATTTTAAATTTACATTTGAACGCGATGTAAGGTTTTATCCGAATGAGATAAAAGGGAACAACAGAATTAAATACTGAATTTTAAAGTAAGATTAAAAGTAAACCATAAATTAAAAAATACAAATGACTTCAAACTCTTTAAAAATCGCCAACTGGCACTTATTGGCAATTTGCATCATGCTGGCACTGGCAGCATTCTTTATCAAGCCGGCCATGGGGCAAACGTATGCACCGTTAAGCTATTGGACCTTTGAAAACTCCGTATCCTTAAAAGACTCCATGAACGTCTATAACCTGGATCCGAATTACTACCAGGGCACCTATGCAATAAACAATAATTCTCCCGGTGTTGGTGTTGGAAAATATCTTACCCTGAATACGACGACTACCAGTTTGGTGAAGGCCGGCGTTTTTGGAATTGACTCTTCCTTTACGGTGGAGTTTTTATTCCGGCCCGGACAGGGATTTAATGCCACCAATTTTTTTGGACGATTTGACGGAGCCATCGGGGCCAGGATGGAATATCCGGCCATTACCTTCTATACCACCTGTACCGGAACTTCCGGGGGGCAGGTGTATGATGAGATGAGGGTTGATCTGAATGGTATAGGTAAAAAGGACTATGGTTATTATGTGGATGGCAACTGGCACCACTTTGTTTTCAGGTACAGCGCAAACACCGGTGTGAAAGAAATTTGGATTGACGGCAGTTGCCCGTCCGGGTTCTCCAAAACTACGGCAACGGGTTATTTTGTCAATACCCAGGCTGTGCAACGGGATTTCTATTTTAACTCTTCAGCCAATTACCTGAAGTACTTTGGAGATATGGATGAAATGGCAATTTATAAATATTCCCTCCATCCGAATATGATTTACAAACATTACCAGAATGCCATCCTCAACCACCAGCATTACAGTTTTACCTGGACCACGACCACACCTCCTGCCGCCGGTCCGACCACTGCCGGGTTAAACATTGTCGAATTTGCCCCCGGCCACCCGAATTACACGGTCAGCGCTGTCGATCAGTTAAAGACCTTTCCAACTCCTCGGTATAAACCGGGTCATAGCCTGCAGCCGAATTTCAGCTGGATGGACCAGGCTTATTTCGGGAGCTGGCAGCAGCCCGGAGTCTCCTATGCCCAGGCCGTTGCCAACAGCCTGTCCATCAACATGGAACTGGCGAGATATTTCAATTTTAACCTGCCTGCTTCTCAAAACACTTCCGGGTATCAATATTATAATGATACCACGAAATTTTCAGGAGCCTGGGTTAAACAATGCAATCAGAATCCCCAATACCCCTGTGCGGCCATTACCTTCTGGGCCCAACTGAATCCAACCGTTATCGGTAAGCCATCCTCCGGACCATACATCTGGTCATCCAACCTGCCTGTTAACCATTATCTCCGTAATTCCAGCGGACAGTTCCTGGATCCTTCGGGCAATGTGACCGGCTCCAAATACTGGAGCCCCGCAGCGCCAAATGATTCACTCGTATATGATGGACTGACGCAGAAATTTTACCTGCAATCCCTGTTAAGTTCCCTGACTCGTCCCCTGAATTATCTGAACGATAACGGCGAAACCTATCCGTTCGTGACCCAGTATGCTGCAAATTTTGATCCGGCCGTGGTGGCGCAAAAAAATGCCAGCGGTATGGATTGGTCAACTTATCTGGGCAACCGTAAGAAGAATGCATGCCTGACCTACCGCAACCAGTTCATGACCACCCTTTCCGGGCTGGCTAACACGAAATATTCCGAATACCAGATATGCGGACAACCCACCTGGAGCCATAAATACAGTGAAACACGAAGCATTCAGACACCTATCAACGGCACCTATTATTCCACACCGGATTTCTATGTCCGTTACCCGAACAACTGGCGCTACTGGCAGTCCGCCTGGCACGGATGGCAGTGGATTGTGGATTCCAGGAATTATGAGATTCCCCTGGGGGATAAATATTTCTCCCCGTTTGTGGCTCCCGGATGGGATAACAACGAAGAGAACAATGTGCGTCCGGCCCAGTACCTCGGCCTGCTGAAATGCCTGTCGATGGTGGGAGCCGAGTTTTTCTACCCCGGGTTCTTCAGCCTGAATGCACCCTATGCCGATCCAAGAGGATATGCCTGGCAGGCCGTTATGCCGGCCTATGCACAGGGACTCACCAGCAGGTATGAAGACCTGTTCCGCAATGGCTATGTGATGAATGGAGACATCCCCAATGATTACATTAATCCGACTTTTCCGGGATATACCTTTAAGTGCGGTGATCTGCGTAAACTGATCCTGGTTCGCAAATCCAACACCGGCAACCGTTACGTCATTTCCGGAACGATACAGCCCAACAACAGCATGATTGGTGGAGCCGAACTCGAAGGTAATACCTACATCACCCTCGATGGCCAGACCGTTAAATTCAAGGTGAGAAGACAGGGCAGCACCTATATCTATGATAACACCAACCCTTCAGCCCCCGTCTTTTACCAGCTGGATGAATGGCATGAAAATAAACATCCTTACCTGTGGACAAAGGACTTTAATATGGAGGCCGAACTATTCGATAATACCAATGCCAATGCTGTGATTAAAACAGGGGTTCCGAACGGTACGGCTGCCGGTGACTTCACCACCTTCACCACGCGGGTTACCTTTAACGCTGTATCCTCTCTCGTATATAACTTCATTCCCCGCGGAACCACTCCTGTTACCTATTACCTGTGGATCAGGATGCGGAGCAAAGACGGAACGGCCACCGGGGTGAACACTCAGCTGGATAACGGCACCACCCAGTTGATGGATTGTGTGAAAGACACCACCTGGACCTGGTACCGGTTTAATGCATCCACGCAGCAGGCCATATCCTATGCCAGCCTTTCCCTGCAGAACCATACCCTTACCCTCACGCCTACCAATACCAAACTGGAGATCGATAAAATCACCATTTCCACGAGCAACACCACTTATTCCGGTGTGGTGAATCCCTGTTCCGGTGCCGTGGCCACGATTACGGCCGGCGGTCCGACAACATTCTGCCAGGGCGGAACAGTCACGCTTACCGCGAATGCCGGCACGGCTTATGCCTGGAGCAACGGGGCCAACACGCAGTCGATCACCGTCAGCACATCCGGAACCTATACGGTTACCGTTACTACCGCACTGGGCACTGCCACCTCTTCACCGGTTACCATTACGGTGAACGCCCTTCCTGCAGCCACCATCACCGCCAACGGATCCACGAGTATCTGCCAGGGCAGCACGGTAACCCTGACGGCCAGCAGCGGAACCTCGTACCTCTGGTCTAATGGCGCTACTACCCAGGCTATCACCACCGGCTCCCAGGGCTCTTACAATGTCCGGGTGACCAGTTCCAGCGGTTGTTCCAAGACATCTTCCAATACTAACGTTACCGTGAATGCCTTGCCTACAGCCACCATTACAACCGGCGGGCCGACCACGTTCTGTTCCGGTGGCAGCGTAAACCTGACCGCCAGCAGCGGTTCCAGTTACCTGTGGACACCGGGGAGTGCAACTACGCAAACGATCAATGTCACCAGTGCCGGAAGCTATTCCGTGAAAGTGACGAATGCCGCCGGATGCTCGGCCAATTCGGCCAACACCACGGTGACGGTGAACGCCCTTCCCACAGCCACCATCACAGCAAACGGCCCGACCACCTTCGCTCCCGGTGGCAGTGTAACGCTTACGGCGTCATCCGGCAGCAGTTACCTGTGGTTACCCGGAAACCAGACGTCTCAGTCCATCACGGTGACCACTTCAGGCACGTATACGGTAAGAGTTACCAATAGCAGCGGATGCTCCAAAACGTCAGCCGGCACCGTGGTTACGGTTACCACCGGTACGGCAACCATTACAGCCAGCGGCCCCCTGACCTTCTGCCAGGGCGGATCGGTTACCCTGACAGCCAGCAGCGGCACTTCCTACCTCTGGTCAACCGGAGCCACCACGCAGGCCATTTCCGTGACTACCTCGGGTACATACTCCTGTACCGTGGGCGGATCGGGCACAGCCCCTGCCAAAATCATTACGGTGAATGCTCTTCCGACAGCGACCATCACTGCCAACGGCCCGACCAGCATATGCCAGGGCAGTACGGTCACCCTTACCTCCAGCAGCGGCACTTCCTATCTCTGGTCTAATGGCGCAACCACCCAGGCCATCACCACCGGGTCGCAGGGATCGTATAGCGTCCGGGTTACAAACTCCAGCGGATGCTCCAAAACATCTTCCAATACGAATGTGATCGTGAACGCACTCCCGACAGCCACCATCACGGCCGGTGGTTCCACAACCTTCTGTTCCGGCGGAAGCGTAAATCTTACCGCCAGCAGCGGAAGCAGTTACCTGTGGACACCCGGTAATCAGACATCCCAGACCATCAATGTGACCAGCGGAGGCGCCTATTCGGTAAAAGTAACCAATGCCAGCGGCTGTTCAGCCAATTCGGTAAACACCACGGTAACCGTAAATGCCCTGCCCACGGCAACCATTACTGCAAGCGGGCCCACTACATTTACACCGGGCGGAAGTGTTATTTTAACATCTTCAGCGGGTTCCGGTTACCTCTGGTCACCGGGTAACCAGACTACCCAGTCCATTACCGTTACTACATCAGGAACCTATACCGTGCGGGTTACCAACAGCAACGGATGCACCAAAATTTCGGCAGGCACGGTTGTAACGGTAACGAGCGGTGGCGCCACAATCTCAGCCAGCGGACCCCTGACCTTCTGCCAGGGAGGATCTGTTACACTAACCGCCAGCACGGGCACTTCCTACCTCTGGTCAAACGGAGCTATTACCAAATCGATTACCGTTACGGCATCAGGCAGTTACTCCTGCGTAATTGGTGGTGTAGGAACGGCTCCCGCCCAGGTTGTTACAGTCAATGCTTTACCAACGGCCACCATCACAGCCGGCGGAGCCACTACCTTCTGTTCCGGGGGTAGTGTAACCCTCACCTCCAGTGCTGGCAGCAGCTACCTGTGGTCGCCAGGCAACCAGACCACACCAAGTATCCAGGCTTCTTCCTCGGGAAGCTATACCGTCCGGGTTACCGGATCCAATGGTTGTTCCAAGACCTCTTCTCCGGTATCGGTAACGGCCACTCCCGTTCCAAATGCAACCATAACCGCTTCAGGGCCCACCACCTTCTGTACCGGAGGAAGTGTAACCCTGACGGCCGGTGGAGGAACCTCCTACATCTGGCATCCGAACGGTCAGTCCGCATCGGCTATATTCATTCAAAGTTCCGGCTCATTTTCCGTAACGGCATATAACGGATCCTGTTCGGCAACTTCCCAAGCAACGGTGGTTACCGTGACAAACTGTACGGCCTGCCCTGTACCAACAGGATTAACCACCACCGGAATCACCACCTCCAGAGCAACCCTGAACTGGCCGGTTAGTGTAATTGCTGACACCTTTGAAGTCAAACTGCAAAACACCTATACCGGAGGAATTGCATCCGGGAAATTTTTGGGCTCTGTACATAGCGTGACAGCAACGGGGTTATCTGCAGGGAGGACCTACAACTGGTGGGTGCGCTCTATTTGCGGTGGCACTACAACAGCCTGGAGCGCTACGGCAGCGTTCACCACACCGCTGTTTCGTACCTCTGCAGATGATGAACCGCTGAATGAGCCTTTTGCAGTTACGGATATCATCCGCCAGGATCAACAGGTTTCCGGAATCCAGACAATTGTCGATTTGTATCCGAATCCGGCGGGAGGACAAGTCACCCTGTTCATCAATACCCCGGATGATTCGAAATATGTCATGGAACTGATGGACTATACCGGAAAGCGTGTCCTGATAAATCAATACAACTGTCTGGCCGGGCCCAACTCATTCCCTATGTCCCTGGAGGCACTACCCAAAGGAATTTATTTCCTCAGGCTGGTGTCAGGTTCATTTATTGAGAATAAAAAACTGATCCTGCAATAATTAAGTTTTTTGTATTGGTAACGGATTGAGACGCTCAGCAGTCTCAATCCGTTTTTTTTAAATGAAATTATTTTTTAGGGACGATTCAGCTATCATGATTTTTTTGAGTTCTGATGATAAACCTGTAGGTTTGAAAGTTGAATTAACCCATGGCCAAATCCGTATTACGAATTCAGTATGAGTATCCCTTTGAAGTGGTTGGAATAGCCAGCAGTGTCAGGGAATACCGGCTTTGCCATCACCTGAACCGCGTGATGAGGCTGAACCTGATCCGCCGGGAAGACCTGGAAATCATCCTGAACAAGCAGGGCGATGATGCCCGTTTTATTCTTTTCGAACAGGAAGCAGAAGAGGATGAAAAGGTGATGCTCATTGGGAATAAAGGAAACAAGGCCTGGTTTTTTCCCGAAATCAGAAATGTGGATTACCTGCTGGTGTTCCATGAACCAGGTAGTTTATTCGAAAAACCGGCTATCCTGAAGCAATTACGTGAAATAGAAGTCATCACAGGGGCCTACGACATAGACTTTGAAAAACTGAAATCGAAGGAGAACCTGTTGTACCTGGTATAATGGAAAAAAGGAAAAGAGAAAACCGTACAAAAATTATCGCCACCCTGGGACCGGCTTCAGCCGATGAACAGGTGCTGAAACAGATGATCCATGCCGGTGTGAATGTATGCAGGATTAACGGATCGCATGGCAGCCACCACGAACAAAAAATGCTGATCAGCATGGTTCGTCATATCAATGAAGAAACCGGTGGTCATACTGCAATCCTGTACGATTTGCAGGGTCCCAAACTGAGAATAGGAGATCTGCCTCCGGAAGGGATGTTCCTGGAACCTGGACATGAGCTGTTGCTGAACACGCAAAAAAAGGAAGCCGGTAAAAACGAAGTGTTTGTCCAGTATCCCGACATCGGTAAGGATGTGAAAAAGGGTGAAATAATTCTGGTGGATGACGGCCGGATTGCGCTCCGGGTCGAACAGGTGAATGATCACAGCAGTGTGAAGACAGTAGTGGTTCATGGGGGTCTGTTAACTTCCCGGAAGGGAATAAACCTGCCGGACACCAAAATTTCTCTTCCTTCCCTGACGCCTAAGGACCTGGCTGACCTTTCCTTTGCTCTTGACCATAATGTGGAATGGATAGGACTTTCATTCGTGCGTTCTTCCCGTGATATCCTGGAGCTGAAAAAAATAATTACCGAAAGAGAAAAAACAGCCAGGGTCATTGCCAAGATCGAAAAACCGGAAGCCCTGGTCGACATCAGCGCGATTATTGATCTGACCGACGGCCTGATGGTGGCTCGCGGTGATCTGGGTGTTGAAATGCCCATGGAACAGGTGCCGCTGATTCAAAAGGATCTGGTCCGGAAATGCATCGATGCTTCCAAACCCGTGATCATCGCCACCCAGATGATGGAAAGCATGATTACCAATTTTCGTCCCACGCGTGCGGAAGTCAACGATGTTGCCAATGCCGTGCTGGACGGTGCAGATGCGCTGATGCTGAGTGCGGAAACTTCGGTTGGAAAATTCCCGGTTCAGGTTATTGAGTACATGCATAAAATCATCACCATGAGCGAATCGGAGCATGGAATCTATTACCGCGGAACTCCGCCCGTCAGAAACACGCCTTCCTTTATTTCTGATACCATCAGTTTCAATGCCTGCATCATGGCCAAACATGCCGGCGCCACGATGATCACGGCCATGACCCATTCGGGCTATACGGCATTTGAACTGTCGAGCCAGCGTCCCGAGGCCTCCATCCTGATCTTTACAGATAACCGCTCCCTGTTGAATACCCTGAGCATGGTATGGGGCGTGCAGGGTTTTTTTTATGATAAGTACGAAAGCACCGATACCACCATCAGTGACATCAAGGCCTTTCTGAAGGAAGGGGAATTTGTGAAGAAAAACGACCTGGTGATTCATGTTTCCAGCACGCCTTTGCATGTAAAGGGAACAGCGAATACGCTCAAACTGATCCTGGTGGATGAATGAAAAGTAACGAATATATCGAAACCAAGAGCTTAACAACGACATGGCACTGAACCTGAAACTGCTGAAGGAAATCTGTGAAACACCCGGTGCGCCGGGATTTGAAAACGAAATCCGGGAACTGGTCCTGAGGGAAACAAAAAAATTCCCCGTGGAAACTTCCATTGATAAGATGGGCAATGTAACCCTGATGAAAAAGGGAAAGCAACGGAAAAAAGTGATGGCGGCGGCCCACATGGATGAAATTGGTTTTATAGCCACCCATATTGACGACAAAGGATTTGTGCGGTTTCATACCCTGGGCGGTTTTGACCCCAAAACACTTACCGCTCAGCGGGTTGTGATCAGGGGAAAAAAGGACCTGATTGGTGTAATGGGCTCCAAGCCCATTCATGTGATGACTCCTGAGGAACGCAATAAGCCGGCCCAGATCAGCGACTTCTTTATTGACCTGGGCATGCCGTACAAGGAAACCATCAAATGGGTGAGGGTAGGCGATCCCATAACCCGTGAACGGCAGTTCATCGAGATGGGTGAATGTGTGAACTGCAAGTCCATCGACAACAGGATTTCCGTATTCATACTGCTCGAAACACTTCGTATAGTAAAAACGTTACCATACGATTTTTATGCCGTTTTTACGGTGCAGGAGGAGGTGGGTCTGCGCGGTGCCTCGGTGGCCGCCCATCATATTGAGCCTGATTTCGGCATCGGCCTGGATACCACCATTGCCTACGATGTTCCCGGCGCGCAGCCCCATGAAATGGTGACCCGCCTCGGGGAAGGAGCGGCCATTAAAATCATGGATTCTTCCACCATCTGCGATTCGCGCATGGTCCGTTTCATGCAGCATACGGCCGAAAAACATAAAATTAAATGGCAGCACGAGGTGCTCACCGCAGGCGGCACCGATACGGCCGGCATTCAGCGGCATGGAAAAACAGGCGCCATTGCCGGGGCCATTTCCATTCCAACCCGGCATATTCACCAGGTCATCGAAATGGCCCATAAGGCCGATATAGCTTCAGCCATCAGTTTGTTAAAAGGCTGTCTGGAAGAACTGGACCGGTTTGACATGAACTGGAAATGAGCCCATAGACGGGATAAATCCGTCAACAGCGGGCAGCATTGAAATGGATGTTGATGAGTTGGGCAGTTAGTCCTTGCAGACACAACTGGGCGAAAAATAAACCATGCAATTAGGGATCAGCTGCATGATATGCTGCTGTTCATCATCGGTGAACAGGATGCCCCGGAGTTCCAGCACCTGCAGGTTTTTCAGGTTTTTGACCGTTTCGGGCAGACTGTCAATTTCATTGTCCCATAATTCCAGCCGTTCCAGGTTAACCAGGGCGCCGGTTTCATTGGGAAGGGTGACCAGGAGGTTTCTGTTCAGTTCAAGTATTTCCAGGTTTTGAAGCCTGCCAATCGATGAAGGGAGTGTTTTCATCCTGTTGTTGGAAGCTTTTAATATTTTCAGGTTACTTAGCGATCCGATTTGTTCGGGCAGGGTGATAAGCTGGTTCCGGCTGAGGTTCAGTTCATAGAGATTTTTAAACAGGAACACTTCCCCGGGGACTTCCTTAAGTTTCTTCCTGCTCAGGTCCAGCCTGAACACCGAATCGGGGTTCAGACGCGCGGCGGCAAGCGAGGTAAAAACTTTGTCGGAAGCAGCGGCAGGCCCCGCTGCTTCCTCCTCTTCCTGCCCGCTGACCAGGCAGGGGAGAAACATAAAAATAAAAATAAAAGGGAATGCAGTTTGAATTTTCATCCGTTGGTGTCTGGCAGATTATAACGAATGAATCAGGCTAAATGTTTTATAGCCAGATCCTTGTCCTGCAACATTTGAATGCGAAGCTCCTCGGCACTTGAAAATTTCCGATCCGGGCGAATAAAACTATTGAAATGAACCCGGATGCTTTCCCCATAAATATCCTGATCGAAATTGAAAATATGAACCTCGATACTGCGGAGACCATTGTCGAAGGTTGGCCGGTTGCCGATGCTTAAAACGCCTTTCAGACAGGATCCCCGGATTTCAACTTGAACCGCATAAACTCCGTTGGCCGGAATCAACTTGTAATTCTCGGGTACCTCGATATTGGCCGTTGGGAAACCCAAAGTACGGCCGATTTGCCTGCCACGGACAACCTTTCCACCCAGGTTATAGGCATAGCCCAGGAAGCTGTTGGCGGTTTCCATATCGCCTGATAATAAAGCCTTCCGGATTTTGGTAGAACTGATGGCCACATCGTTGATGTCCTGCTCGGGAATTTTTTCAACTTCATAATTATAAAGCGCAGAAAGTTCGAGCAATTCACTGAAAGAACCTTCCCGGTTCCGGCCGAAATGATGGTCGTAACCGATAACCAGTTTTTTAGTGCCGATTTTATTGACCAGGATATCACGCACAAACTCCGTTGAACTCATCCTTGAAAATTCCCTGGAAAAGGGATGAATGAGCAAATGACCGACCCCCGATTTCTCCAGGAGGGCAATTTTTTCATCCAGCGTATTCAGCAGCATAATGTCGTTATCCTCCGGAAAGAGTACCATACGTGGATGAGGAAAAAAAGTCAGTACAACCACCTCGCCCTTGGTAACGGCAGCAATTTCATTCAACCTGGAAATGATTTTCTGGTGACCTACGTGCACACCGTCAAAAGTGCCAATGGTAACAATGGCATTGGAAAGCCTGCTGAACGCTTCCAGGGATCGGTATAGTTTCATTTCGGTAACCGGGCTGCAATAAAGCCACAAAGATAATCAACCCGGCCAACCATGGAAGAGTAAAGATGGGCGTTGGCGGTGCAGGAAGTTCATTCAACGGGAATGTCATTCAATACCCTGAAAGACAGGCCATATGCCGATAACCAGGCCGTAAATTGAGTGGAATGGATTCCGGTTGTCTTAACTTTATCATAATCCAATGTTAATTCTGACTTTATTAAAAAGCAACCTGTTTAACGGACTTTTGTGCGCGTCTAATCACGCTCTGGTTCTCAGGCGGCAATCAGAATCCATTCGTTAACATTATAAACCAATAAACATGAAAAAAAATCTATTAGCTTTTGTATTTATGCTGACCGCGTTGTATGCAACAGCGCAAAACGGCCTGGAAAATATTATTGTTGAAAAGTACTACATTTCCAACGCAGCTGATGCTGCAGGAAGTATCGGATCGTTGCCGGCCGGATCGGTGACCTATCGCCTATATGCGGATATGCTTCCCGGCTACCGTTTTCAGGCCGCCTATGGGGTGCCGGGCCATACCCTGACCATTGCCACCACCACTACATTCTTTAACAACGAAGATTATGGCGCGAGTACGCCTGCCTTTTCCAAAACAAACGCGGCTAAAAATTCAGTCATGCTGGATTCATGGTTGTCTGTAGGAGCTGCCTGCAGTGCGAATTTCGGGATTCTTAAATCGGAAGATAATGTTTCCGGTGGCGCTACGGTAGTCAACAACACCACTCCCCAGATTCTTCAGAATGCGGATCCGCTGGCCGGCATTCCGCTAACCACACAGGATGGAATTTACGCCGGTACACCGGAAGCGGTTACGTTTGTCGGCATCACGGCCACCGATCTCAATGTTTTTGATGCCACCAGCCAGGCCGGAAATATATTCACCACCAGCAACGGTTCCTGGGCGGCATTAAACGGAGCGCCGGGCCCCATCCCGGCAACCAACCGGGTGCTGATTGCGCAATTAACCACGACAGGCTGTCTTTCATTTGAGCTTAACATTCAGATCGGAACGCCAAACGGGGGTGTGGAAAACTATGTCGCTAAAAATCCGGTGGGTAATGAGATCGTCCTGCCTTCCCTGACCTATGGAGGTCCCGCTACGGTTGCCGTAACCGCCAATCCATCCGGTGCAATATGTTCCGGTACCAGCGTAACTTTTACTGCTACCCCGTCCAATGCCGGAGCATCTGTTTCCTATCAATGGAAAAAGAACGGCTCCAATGTGGGTACCAACAGCCCGACCTATACGCCCGGATCACTGGCCAATGGCAATACCATTAAATGCGTGATAACCACCTCCGGTACCTGTGTAACCGGAAGCCCGGCCACTTCAAACATCATTACCATGACGGTCAATTCGAATCCCTCCGCTACAATTACGGTCAACGGTCCGACCACGTATTGTTCGGGTACAACTCCCCTGACCCTGACAGCCAATTCAGGGGCCGGTCTTTCGTACCAGTGGAAAAAAGGAACCACTTCGATCGCGGGAGCAACCGGTATCAACTATGCTCCGACCTCCAGCGGCACCTATACTTACAAGGTTCAGGTGATCAATGCCAATGGATGCACCAGGTTATCTTCCGGCGTATCCGTAACCGTTAACTCGCTGCCCTCAGCCACCATAACGGCCCAGGGCCCGACCACCTTCTGCGCAGGAGACAGTGTGATTTTAACAGCCAATTCCGGTACCGGATTTCTGTATCAGTGGAAGAAAAACAACACCAACATTTCGGGAGCTACGAATCAGAATTATACAGCCAAAACCGGCGGATCCTATAAGGTGAAGGTTACGAAGACCAACGGTTGTTCCAAAGTCTCCAGCGGAAAAACCGTTACTGTCAACTGCCGCAACGGTAACCTGACGCCTTCCGAACAGGAGAGTCCGCTCAGCCTTTACCCGAATCCGGCCAATGGGGATTTTTCAATCTCGCTGAATCTGGAAGAAACGGAAGAAGGTATGGCCCATATCCAGCTGATGAATGTTCTCGGCAAACTGGTAATGGAATTTGACAAGCCGGTTTCTGAAGGACAATTACAGCATGATTTCAAGCTGGCCGGCATGCAGGAAAAGGGCGTTTATTTTATCCGCGTCATTTTCAATAGCCGGGAGTATAATGAAAAAGCCGTCATTCAGTAATCAGGGTCTACCGGGCCGGTTTCCGGATTGAAAAACAGGCTACTGCCTGAAAGCGTTTAACGCCGTTGTCAACGGAGCGCTTTCCGGCAGTAGCTTTTCTATGGCAGCAAATTTACAGTACGAGATGAAAAAAATAAAGCACATAATTCCTTACCCGATCCTGTTATTGGTCCTTCAAACCCTTTCCATGGCGCAGGGGCTGGAGGGAATCATTATTGAAAAATATTATGTTTCCGGTGAGAGGGACACCACGGCAAACAATTTTGGCGGAAAACTTCCGGTAGGTTCCGTAACATACCGCATCTATGCCGACCTGTTGCCGGACTATAAATTTCAGGCCGTTTTTGGAATACCGGGACATGAACTGCGGATGGAAACGACCACAAAATTTTTTAACAATGAAGAATTCGGCGGGGTAATCGCCAATGTGATTCCCGAACGTGTGCTGGGGAACCATACCGTCATGCTGGATTCATGGCTGTCGGCAGGGGCTGCCTCAGAGGGAAACATGGGGATTTTAAAAGCGGATGACAACGAGGCGGAGACTGTTGTTAACCGGAACGGCCTATTGCAGAATGAAAGCCCTGCCGCAGGCCTCCCGCTCCGAAAAAGGGATGGATTGATACCGGGCGAAATTCCGGCCGTAACTTCCTTCGGAGTCGATTCCATCGTGGATGTTTTTAAAAATAAAACAACCGGATCCACCTTTGTCACATCCAACGGATCATGGGCCTGCATGAAAGGATCCAGCGGCCCGACATCGGATAACCGGGTTCTCCTGGCTCAGCTCACCACGGACGGCATTCTGACACTGGAACTGAATATCCAGATTGGAACACCGGAAGGAGGAATGGAACGTTACGTTGCAAAAAACCCGTCCGGGGTTGAAAAACTGCATGCCGGACTCACGTATGTTTCCGGCAAAAGGAACCTTCCTGCCAAAATGCCGGGCAGCTTAAATCCCGGTAAGCGATAACCTGATACAGGCGCTGCCGTATTTTCGGAAGGCGCTCAAACATAATTTTTTCCGTCGGATCAAAACAGGCCTCAATAACCTAAACTTAATATATTCTTAATGGAAGCATGAAGACCTGCACATGTTAATTGGTGAAATTTGCGGCCAGTTCAGGGATATCCGCCTCAGTAGTAAGATTCCTTCCGGATCCCGGCCATGCAAATCAACTAACAATACCGGGTATTCCGGCTACACCATAAAAAAAACAACCTGATGAAGAATTCGATTTTAAGCGTTTGCCTTGTCTTTTCGGCACTTGCCGGATCAGCTCAAAACGGCCTCGAGAATATTATTGTAGAGAAATTCTATGTATCCGATGCCAACGATACTAATGCCAATGCCGCCGGAGGAATATTGCCGGTCGGTTCGGTAACCTACCGGATTTTTGCCGACATGCTGCCGGGTTACAAATTCCAGGCGGCCTATGGAATCAATAACCCGGTTCATGAACTGCGCCTGGAAACCACCACGTTGTTCTGGAATAATGAAGACCGTGGTGCCACCTCCCCAACCTATACCAAGGCCCAGTCGGCCATGAATACGGTTATGCTTGATTCCTGGTTATCCGTGGGAGCGGCGTGTACAGGTCAGCTTGGAATCATGAAAGTAAATGATGACGGCGTGGCCACGGTAGTCAATAATTTTACTCCGCAGGTTTTACAGAATACCGACACATCCGCAGGAATCCCGGTTTCACAGCAGGATGGCATGGTCAGCGGCACGCCGGAACCGGTTACCGCCGTTGGAATCTCAACCGAAATCATGGTTTTTGACAACCAGAATGACGGCACCAACGGCCCTGTTTTTTCCACCATCAATGGTTCCTGGGCCTCCCTGAACGGGTCGGTAGGTCCGGATTCGGCGGACAATAAAGTGCTGATCGCTCAAATCACCACCAACGGCGTATTTTCCTTCGAACTGAATATTCAGATCGGCACACCCACCGGGGGCGTCGAAAACTATGTGGCAAAAAATCCTTCCGGTAATGAAATCCAACTGGCCAGCCTGACCTATAATTCCCTGGCGGCCGGCGTACCAACCCTGCCCCCCGGCGAACCATCCCTGTTTATGGTTTATCCAAACCCGGCACATGACATGGTGTATGTGGAAATTATTCCTTCCGTTGAATCGGAAAATAATGAGCTCAGCATTTCCGATTTGAAGGGAAGCCTGGTGTATTACAAAAAACTGGATTCTGTTTTTTCCCGCCGGATCGAAACGATAGACATTTCCGCTTTTCCGGCCGGAAGTTACCTGGTCAATCTCCTCATGGACGGCGTTTATACGTCCCGGAAAATATTAAAACACTGATTTGCCGGACCGGGAGTTCCCGGAGTGCATTTGGAAGTTGAAAATCCTCACCCGTTACCTGAAAGTTGCTTAATCCGTTAAGGTGAATACCCCGCCGCCTGTGTACCGAATAAAAAAAAACCCCAGCGATTCCCCGTTGCCTGCAGCGGATCAGTTTACGCATCGTAAATCTGCGAAATGAAAAATTTAGTATGGTCTGTTTTTATTGTGTTTGCAACCTGTACCATATTGGTTGGTCAGGGTGTTGTCAGAGGAAAGATCACGGATGAACACGGCGAATCCGTTATCGGAGTTTCCATTGTTTTAAAATCAAATCCTTCTTTTGGAACCACTACAGACCTGGACGGAAATTACACGCTTAAGATTAAGGATTCCATTCCCGAAATACTGGTTATTTCCTTCATCAGCTATAAAACCATTGAAGAAAAAATTCACCTGGTCAACGGGAATGTATTGGAAAAAAATTTTCAACTGACTTCGTCCACGCAGGCGCTTGGCGAAGTGGAGATTACCGCCCGGGCCAGTAAAGCCCGCGACAGTTATATGGAAGCGATGAAAATCAATTCGGCAACCACGCTGGATTATGTTTCTTCGGAGACCATGAAAAAAATCGGCGATAACAATGTTACTTCCGCTGTCGCCCGGGTAACAGGCGTCTCAACCAACGGAGGTTTCATAACCGTCAGGGGTATCGGAGACCGGTATGTGAAAACGGCTATCAACGGTTCGCATATCCCGACGCTGGATCCGTTTACCAATAACATCAAACTCGATTTGTTCCCCGCCAGCCTGGTGGATAATATTCTGATTACCAAAACGGCAAGCCCCGACCTGCCGGGGGACTGGTCCGGAGCCTATCTTTCTGTTGAAACCAAAGACTACCCGGAAACCTTTTCCCTGAACCTGGAAACTACCGCAGGCTATAACAGCCAGTCCACCTTTAACCAGATGGTGACCTCCGACAGGAGTTCAACCGACTGGCTGGGTTATGATAACAGCCTCCGGGAGCATAATCACGATGATTTTGTTTCAACGATCATTAGTCCGAACCAGTACCAGGAGCTGATAGCTTTGGGTCTTGGGGATTATTACAATTCCCTGGGGGTTAATGAAAACACACCATGGAATGAAACGTATTTTAAACTGGGCCTGGTTCAATTGGGTCTTCTGGCTCCTGCACTCATCAATGATCAGGCGGCCGTCGACCATGCCAGGGAACTATACCTGAACGGACCCTACAAGTCCCAGGCTTTTCAGGTCATTAATGCCAAAGTGCCGGCCACGGGAAAATCATTTCCCAATAACTGGAACACCACGCACCGCCGTGTCCCGCTGAATTTCAGCCAGAGCCTGTCCATCGGGAACCAGTTCAACCTGTTGGGAATGCCGGTTGGATTTATCGCGGGATTCCGGTACGGAAGCTCCAATTTAAGCGATCCGCACGCCACGGTTAACCGGGCCGGCGTTGCCGATGACGGGAATGGACATCTTGTTCCTACCGTCAGCACGGCCATCGAACAGGAACTGAGCAGGGAAACGAATGGCTGGAGCGCCCTGGCCAACCTGGCCTTCAAGCTGAATCCGCATCACAGCATTTCCCTCTTGTTTATGCCGAATTATAACGGCGTTAACAATGTCAGAAATGCTTCCGATAACCGGGATCCATCCAATTTTATCCGCACAAAAAGTCAGTTTTACGAACAGCGTAAGCAACTGGTCTATCAGTTTAAATCAGAGCATTACCTGCCTGTTTCCAGGGTTAAGCTCGAACTGAACGTCTCCTACACCAGGGGAAAAAGCAAGGCCCCGGATTTTAAAAACCTGCAGTACCTGGTGGATACCCTTACCGGCAATTACCAGATCGGCGGAACCATTGGTGATGGTATCCATCGTTATTACAGGTACCTGGATGATCATATTTTTGATTCGAGAATGTCGGCGGAAATACCCATGGGTAACAAACCCGGTCTTACAAGGAAGGTGAAAATCGGAGGATCCTACAAAACCAATGATAAAAAAAGCGATCAATACGATTATTATGTCAACGTGGGTCCGGCTTCGGCCATAACCCTTACCAGTGATGATGTAAACGAGTTTCTGGACCTGGGTCATTTTGATATCAGAACCTTTGTCAATTCAACCGGTCAGGAAATCAGTACGATCGATCTTTATTATACGGAAGATCAGTCCCCTGCCAGTCATACCTTTGGCAACAGCAAAATATGGGCGGGCTTTTTCATGCTGGATTATTCCATCCTGCCTGCGCTCAGGCTTTCAGGCGGATTACGCGTGGAGAAAGCCAGCATCTTTACCGATGTAAAAAAATTTCATGCGCTGGGCCTTGCACCCAATGATCCCCGGCGGTCCTACAGCAGTTCCCTGCCGCTGGCTAATCCGGGAAAGCTGGATGAGGTCAGCTACCTGCCCAGTATCAACCTGGTTTACAAATTGCGTGACCGGGAAGAAACGCCCATGAACCTGAGACTTAATTTCAGCCAGACCGTTGCACGACCCAGCATCAGGGAACTTTCCGATGTGGCCCTGTTTGATTATGAATACCGGACCTTCGTATTCGGAAATTCGGACCTGAAGATGGTTCACATCAATAATTATGATGTGCGGTTCGAAAACAGGTTCAGATCCGGGGATGATGTGTCGGCCGGTTTTTTTTACAAGGATTTTAAAAATCATATTGAACTCGTGAACGGTTCCGGTTTTACCTGGCAGAATGTGGATAAGTCAAGCGTTCTGGGACTTGAACTGGAAGGCAAAAAAGGACTTGGCCGTCACTTTGAATGCAGAGCCAACGTCACCCTGGTTAATTCCCGTACCAAATACCAGCGTACCCGACTTGAAATCGCCGACGGCGTCAAGCATTACATCAGACTCGATACGGTTACCAGGAGTATGTACGGACAGTCACCTTACGTGGTGAACGGCATTTTTTCGTATACGGCTGACAGTATCGGGCTGACGCTTTCAGTGGGCTATAATGTACAGGGTCCGCGGCTGGTGGTGGCTTCGGAAGTTAAGGAAATACCGGATGTATATGAACTCCCGCGACACCTGCTTGATTTTAAGGTCACCAAAAAATGGGGCAGGTTTTTCAGTACCAGCCTGACCATCCGCAATATATTAAACTCCCCTGTCAGGAGGTCCTATAAATACGATGAAGGGTATACGCTCGATTACGACCGGTATACAACAGGAACCGTGTTTGACCTTGGCCTGCTGTTTAAATTATAACCGGCGCCATTAAAATTTATGCTTACCAAAAAAAACAGATCATGAGAAAAGCAATTTATTCCCTGCTCATCTTACTTGTGCTTCAACCGGTTCTGTCACCGGCGCAAATTAAAAAAGTAGATGTCGAACTGTACTATATTGCTGATGCCTATGATGCCACGGATACTACAGCCGGAAGGATACTTGACGCAGGATCCAAAACGTTCCGCATTTTTATCGAACTGGAAGACGGCTATAAACTAAAAAAAATATACGGGGATGCATGGCATGCATTGAAAATAGAAAGCACCCAGCCATTTTACAATAACATCGACCGTCCGGCCGCCTGTTTCGGTTACCTGATTAATAAAACCTGGTTTCAGGGCAATCCGACCCTGGCGCTGGATTCATGGCTGAGCCTTGGCCTGGCCACCAAAACCAATACGGCCGTATGGAAGGATGAGGATACGGACGGTTCCTTTATCGGCGGCACTAATAACCTGGGCGGAACGGCCGGTATTCCAGGCGGGTTACTGGTGAACAATGATCCTTCTGCCTTTGTTCCGTTTTCCGTTGCCGACGGACTGGCGCCTGCAACGGGTGTTTTGTCCCAATGGCTGGATGATGGCTTCCGGGATTTGTCCGGTGTCGATACCACCGTATTTGGTTCCGTAAATACCGGATCCCGGTTTTTCAGCAACAATGCCTTCCTGCAGCAAAATTCGGGGGTATCCGGGGCGCTTCCGGGTAATAATAAAATCCTCGTTGCCCAGCTGACCACCCTGGGGGACCTGACTTTTGAGCTCAACGTGGAGGTGTTGGATTCGGCCGGCAACAGCCTGAAGTTTGTCGCCAGAAATGATACCCTCCAGGCTGACGAAACAGTGAGTCCTTACCTTTCCTATCCGATGGCCTGTGGCTGCACGGATCCCAATTTCCTGGAATACAACCCGGCATACGGATGCCTGAAGGGGGATTCCTGTAAGACACGGATCGTTTTCGGATGCCTCGATACCATGGCCTGTAATTTCAATCCCAATGCAAATTTCAATGTACAGTCTTTATGCTGTTATCCCGGTTATTGCAACGACAGGGATCTGGCTGTGGTTTGTCCGGATCTGGCCAATGGCCGGGAAGGCATACCCGGAGATTTTGATCTGTACCCGAATCCGTCAGGCGACCTGGTATCCATAAAAATACCCGCCGGCCAGGCGAATGATATCGGATATGATTTATACGATGCATTGGGTCAGCCCGTTCTCGGTCGTCATATTGGAACTTATTCCGGCATGTTCAGCGGGGAGCTGAACCTGGAGCGCCTGAACGCCGGGGTGTACGTCATGGTGGTCAGGGCCGGTACTAACTGTTTCAGAAAAGTCTTGATAAAAAATCAATAATACTCCTTCACCGGGACGGTTTGGCCACCGGGAAATTTCATTTCGAAAACCGTACCCTATCGCAAGGTCTCGTAAGCGCATACCCATGAAAAAAAGCAGAAGTTTAAAAAGCACAAACCGCAAACCTGTATGGTTCTGGATTGCCGTTTTATTCAGCGGATGGAGTCTGCTGACCAACACGGGCTGCGGGGAAAAGTCGGATCCGGAGCCGGTTCAGGCCACTGATTCGATATATGATATTGACAGTAACGTGTATAAAACGGTAAAAATCGGCAACCAGTGGTGGATGGCAGAAAATCTGGAAGTAAGGCGGTTCAGGGACGGCCAGCTCATTAAAAATGCACAGTCCTTATCCGATTGGCCGGATACAGCCGCATGCTATTGCCTGTATGATAATAATGCCGCGGCCCCGGGATTGTTGTATAACTGGTATGCCGTTCATGATGCCAGAAATATCGCACCGGCCGGATGGCACGTTGCCACCGATGAGGACTGGAAAGAACTGGAACGTTTTCTCGGTATGAGCCAGGCGGAAACGGAAAAATGGAGCTGGCGCGGAACACGCGAAG